>NZ_JAAGPP010000023.1:0-82865 GCF_017104975.1 Burkholderia sp. Ac-20344 | reverse complement strand
CGCGCTGCGACCAAGCAGCCTTGCAATCGCCCTGACGCTCGTGTTTCTGGTCCTCTCGATCATGATCGCCGCGCGCTCTTCGGCGCTCAGATGCTGGTATTTCGTCATTGCAACACCCTACCTCATCAAAGGTGTTGCACTTGAAACTAGAGTCTAAGCTGCCTCTCGTAGTTTAGAGAACAAACCCATCGAATCCCCACCTTTCAATTTTCTCGCATTTTGGACGCCGTCTTGTTTTAGGATGGCACTATAACTAGCTCGCTAGCCTACCTTAGAGGTATCGTCGCGCATATCAGACAGCGTGCAATCAGACCAGTTCAGATTCATTTTGTAAAGGTGAACGATTTGTTCTGCGACGAGGTTTCATCGATGCGCGATTAGTGGATTTCGCCCGTCTCTCAGCGTCGTTGTTAGGGCGATTCAATCGTGTAATTCCACGCTTTTCCGTCTGACGTGATTCCGATCTATATCCGTATTTCGGCAATGGGAATTTTTCGTCAACGTTCATCAAAGCACTTGCAGACTCTGCCCCTCTAGCTAGAAACATCAAAATAAAAGTGGCAGCTGATCCGAGAAGCATGAGAATCACAGCAGCAACCGGACGGATTGCCCTTGAGTCAGGTAACGTGAGAAACGTAACAAAGTAAATCGATAGCGACAAAAACAAGAACGCCCAAAAATTTTGCCTCACCGTGAATCTCCTAAGCCAATTAAAGCGATTATCCTTGTAGCATCCCTCTTCAGAACAAAATTTCACATATTTACCAGCATATTCGAGCGACCGAAGCAAGGCGAGCGCATTATCTCGCGCGAGTACAAATCTAATTTCATCCCCACTCAATTGCATCCCATACGCCTCTTTAACTGCGAGTTGTAGCGCACCGGATGAGATTTCACGCCACCCCTGATCCTTCATCTTCATTATTTCATATAACCGCTTCGTGCGCCCTTGAGAAAAAATCTGGCTCCCGGATCGGTAATTTTTAAATAACATGATGACGCCACCAACTCCGGTCACAATCGCGATGATAGTGCTAACCGTTCCTAGGGAATTGATAATATTTTCGACAATCATGCCACACCCCGAAAAATTAGTTAATTCGTGTACTGCAACTCACCTTCTATGCCACTACGTGACCTCACGTTTCCAATCACAATGCGATACCTCGTCAACATAAGAAGCGAATCCACAACTTAGACGCTGGCCTTACCCCAGCAACTCATCAACATCACACATCGACCGACATGACGTGCTGCGACGCGATGAGCAACGGCGGCACCGGGCATTTGCAAACGCACAGGTCGTCACTCAGTGCGACGCGGCGACCGTCCGGCCCGGTCATTGGCAGTCGTGGGCCGACACATTGAATCTTGCCGATGGTCTTGCACACCGGACAAAACACATCGTCGTTCTCGTGCGCGATGAACCTGCCGTCAAGCGCGAACGGCGTAGCCTTGGCTTGCACCGTTCCCGCCACTGTCGTGTGATCACCGTCGAGAATCAGGTATCGAGTCATGATCGTTTGCCGCCTTGTTTTTCGTCCGATGTCATAGCCTCCGGGCCGAGGCCCTACTCGCATCAATACCTCTTCCAAGCCTCTTCGACTCTTTGACGGTATCGTGCAGGAACTCCGCCATTTCCGGCCAGTAACTCTTCGAATATCACACGCCTATCAATTTTCTCGGAATTCACATGCTCTTCCAGAAGCTTGTCAAGCTTCCCATGCGCAGTAAATTTATGAAAATAGCTAACCTTAATTCCCAAGGCAACATTCGCAAAAATAACCGGAATTCCCCAAAGCAATGTCAGCAGAGACGTTTGCGGTGTGATTGCATGCTTGAATACGTTCCCTCGATCAACACACGAATCCAAATTTTCAAGCTGTTCGATAAGCCACTGTCGCTGCGGCCTCACACTCGAAACCATGATGCGCTCGGCCAAATACTCCTGAAATCGCAAGTCTTTTTTAATAACCTCTGGACAAATTCGCTCACTTGCTCGATGAATTGCTCGAACGCAGGACAAGTTCTGACCCGCAGCTTCAATATAGCCATTGTCCTGAAGGGCGACACACACTGTATTCAAGACAAACGAATCGCATACGCCTGAAATATTTCTCGTGACGATCGATTCAATCTCATTCGCCATACTTCCCCCTTCGTCCTGTTACTCACTCGGCGACCATTGCCAATTCGTTGTACCCCACGAACTGCCTTCGATCACGGGCATGATTTCACCCGCTTCGAAGTAACGGCGGCTTCCTGCCTTTGCTGGCGTGTGCCACCAGCCAGCTTCAGGGCATGGGCTACCGCCACGCACATTCTGACGGGCCGGTTCGCGACTGACAGGCGGAGGAACGATTGTTGGGGGTTCAGGGATGGGCGGAGCGTCAGGCAAATCAAACCGAGCTACCCACTTTCGCGCATTCTTCACATCCGCGCTCGGAAGATCGGGAATATAGGTGTGCAGTGCATCGGGCTTCGGATCACGCAGCACACGCAGGACGCTGTTCACGAACACGTACGGCTCAGGCAAGCCCTCTTCAGGAGCGCCGAGACGGGGGAAGTCGCCTGCACGAATCATCAGGCATGTATTCGCGCGCTCGATATGAATATCGGAGCGATCAAGCTTTTCACGAATCGCCGCCTCGCCCCCCAAACGCTCGATGAACAGTTCGCCTAGGATCGTGAACCAGTTCACGCCTTTGATGAAACCCCACCGAGCGACCTTGGCACCGGGATGCAGGTAATCGTACTGAGCCGTCATTTCTTCAAGAGATTCGCCCTCGTACGAGTTTGCTTCATAATCAGATTTCTGCAGGTGTGCAGTGCTGTCAATATCCAATCCACTGAAACGCTCCGCAAGCACCCACTCTTGCGGCATATACCGATTATAATTAAATGCAAGTATCGGCGCAAAACCACCATAACCAGCGCGCACAACGAGTTTCCTGCAAACATACCTTAAAAAATCTACGTATAGCGAGATTCCTTTGCTGGTTGTCATTAAGTCCATCGGCACATTGAACTTCAAGTATGACAATCCAGACTCTCTTCCCTTTGCCACGCGCAGCAACCCGTTAGGGTGGACATAATCCTGTGCAAGTGCCGACCCCGTTAGCGTCTTGATGCTATACGCTGCGGCCGTGTCTTGATCAGTCGCACTCGACAGCACAACACTTACTTTTAGATGCGATTGCGTATCAATAATCGCACGTCGAATCTTCTCGATGCTCTTCTCGTTCCGCTTTGTAAATTTTCCGAGGTCAGTGTCCTTGCCGCCTTTCAGATGCTCGCCGAACATTTCGTAGAAGCGATCAAAGCAGTCAAGAATCGCTTGTCGCACCTCAGGCTGCGAGCCGCGCTCGAAAAACACCGTACCGATGACACCCGGCAACACACCCATCGAGTTGTCGGCAAGGCGCACGCTCAAATCTTCCTGATAGCGAGACAGCGCCTGCATCGGCGTCAAGACAGGTTTCGGATCACTCAAAGTCATAATCGGATCGTCTATTGATCAATCGCACATGAATTCACTCAGCTTGCGGAAAGCGCCGCAACTGCGCTCCCACCGCCGACCACTACACCAAGGGTTGCAGCCAATGCCGCAGCGGCTTCCGCACCAGCCGCGATAATCGCACACAGCGCAGCAAAGATCGCGATCAACTCAGGTAACAACAAGATCACGATCGCGACGCCGACGACAATGGCAACCGCTATCGCGGCTCCCTTCAGCAGCGTCACGCCGACCTGCGCCCAATCGATATGTGAGAGCACGTCCCACGTCATATCGGTCATGTGCACGATTGCTTCCCATCCAGCTTTGAGTTGCGCAGCCGTGTAGCGGAATATTTCGTGCCCTGTCTCGTCAACCCACACCCAAGCGCTATGCGCCTTGTCGGCGACCCACTGACCAGCCGTAAACATCCATGCTGCGTGCTGATGCAGGAACGCGCTGGTTTCAGCAGACACGTATGAATACCCACGATGAACGGCATCCCAAACAGGGGCGACAGCATGTTCAACCTCTTCGCCGAACTCATGCGCCTTTTGCCACCAGTCCTCATACCAGACATGGTGCGGGACAGCGGGGACGCTACGAATAGAAACGCGCTGGCGCTCCTTTTCATCTTCGGTTTTCGGTGCAGGAATGGGAGCAGGCTTGGGGATTTTTTGTAGCTCACCGTTGCAATCGGTCACGTCGATCACGGTCATGCGATTCTTGTAATCACCAGCGATCAGCTTATAGGCTTCTTGCTGAGCCTCCCCCAAAGAGTCACCCGGAAACTTTACTTCGACAAGCCGCAACAAATTCGGAACATGGCGACGGCCCTCGCGATCAATCGTCCCACGCCCCGGCCAAAGAATCGCTTCCTTTTCAACAATGATTACATCGGGACGCCGTAGCAAACCTACGGTCGCTCCCGGCGGGAACGGATTTAGACTGCGGCGGCGCTCTGCCCCGTAGGGGCTCTCGTTACTTAGGAACGGAATTGGAATACCTCCAATCATTGCATCAGCCGGTGTCATATCAAAGCTGACTTCAGCCTTGTACTTGAACAACCACTTCCACTTAAACTGTTCCTCGATAATCATCGGCACGCTCATTGCGGACTGCATGAGCAACCGATATACGATCGATCCGTCGCGTAGCTTGACGGGGGTGTATTTCGCCGTTTTCAGCGCGGTCTCGACCTTCTCCTGCAAGTATCCCTTGGCGTTTGGCGGCAGGTACGCGTACTCAGGTACTCGCTCTTTGATTGTTTCGCACGCGCCAGCCGGTTGAAGTGATCCACCCATTGTGTTCTCCAAGTATCGTCGGCACTCACGTGCGCTCTTCGGGGTCGACCTTCACGTAATCGGCCCAAATATCAGGCCCCCCGCCGCCTGCATACTTCCACGGCTCCATGTCTTGTTGTTCCTGCTCGAATGCCTTAAGGCTCACGCTCTGCGCGCTCGGCGTGAAAACCGGCACCGTCTCGCCAAGGTCGTTCGTGTGACCAAGCACCGTTCGCCCTGATGGCAGTTTCATTTCGTAGGCGTGTCGAATCATCGGTGTCCCGTCCGTCTGGTCCTTCAGGACGTATTGCGCCTGATACGACGGCTTGAATTGCGGCATCGTGTACGACTCACTAACTGGCCCCGCGAAGCTGAACGACGCGCCCTTAAAATCGACGCTGCCCGGTGCATGTATCGAGACGTTGCCGCCCTTGACTCGAATCGTCGCTCCACCGCAGTACAGGACCAGTTCCTGATCGGCTGCGATTTCCATCCGTCCGGCCACCGACAACAATTTCACAAGCTGCTGCGCGATCATTTCAAGATCGCCATCTTGCGCTTGTATTTCGACCTTGCCCTTACCCGCTACGGCTTTGATGCCTTGATTACGCGCAAACAGGCTCAGGTGATCAATCGCGGCCGCGTGCATCGAGCCGCCTGCTGCGAGATACGAATCCTGACCGCTGATCCAGTTGGCCTGTTGGTCTGCGCTGGCGTGAAGCGACTGATGCGTGGACAGGCCAATACCTGCCGGACTGCCAAGCAGCAACAGCGGTTCCGCGAATGCATTCGCGTTGCCCGTTCCGCCGCCTGCTGTCCGGCCTCCCGATACTTCGCCGGATGCCGACTGCTTCGTTGCATCGGTGAACGTCGTCAGCGCATCGATACCGAGTTTCAGACTCTCGGCCTGATGCTGTTCGCTCGCATCCGAAATGCTGCCGAGCAGGTTTTTCGAGCGCGTAAGCTGCTCGCGTGCCTCGTCAACGTCTAGCTGATCACTATCGCGCGACACCGGATGCGCACTGATCGACACGCCCCGGCTACCGCGCATCGACGCGTAATGGTCAGCGTGCAGCAGCAAACCCGAACCGAGATAACGCCCGCGAGAGTTGCCGCTCTGCTGAATCAAATAACCCTGCGCGATCGATGCATAGCTACTGCCCGTGTAGCTGACGAGCCGCGTACCGCTTTGGTTCGTTGCGTCGTCGTGCACGAACGAGTTGAATGCACCCGTGCCGCCAAAGCCCTGCGACTGGAACCCGGACAGCAGGACGTTCGAATGCCATTGCGAAGGCGTCGTGCCACCATTGACGCGTCCCAAAATGAACGGCTTGTCGCAATCGTTTGCCCAATAGGCGACTAAAACCCATTCACCGGCACGCGGCACGTGTACCGATCCGTAGCCGTTGCCAGTATCTGCCTGCATGGTCGACAGCAGCGGCGACGAAGCGAACGTACCATCAGGGTTCTTGCGGTCCCACGCAAAATGCACGCGTACCTGGTTCCGCTCGTTCGTCCACGCTTCCGATCCTTGCTGTGTCACGACGATGGCGTGCTCGATCGTCATGTTCGGCTTTGGGTGCGCGAACGGGCTGCGATATTCCACGCTCGCCTCTTGCGCCTCAACCTCGATAACGAAAAATCCCGCTGTTCCGTCTTGCGGGTGCTCGGGCGTCTTGAAAGGTGCCCCGTGTACCGCTTGTTGCTCGGCCAGCGTTGCGCGCAGACTGCGCGGATATTCCGTCGCCTGTTGACCAATCGACACGTTGTTTTCGATGAACCAACGCGTCTCGATAGCGAGAAATTCACGCTTTTTCGGATCACTGTCCGCATGGCGCGGATGGTTGTCCAGCGTGAACCGCAGTCCTGCATCCAGCCACCGCAGACCACCAACGCCGAAATATCTGCGCGCCCGCGAATCCCATCCCTCTACGCGCCGACGTGCACGGACTGCGCCGCTGTCTGAATCCGGGTAGCCGTACGCTGTTGGCTGATAGACCGTCATCGGTGCAGCGGGGATGCTGCGTTCCGATTGTCGCCCGCCGTCCGCTGCGTAGGTTGTGGAGTGCAGCGCGCTTTCGGTCTGAAAATGGGAAGTCGGCCGCTTGTAGTCGAACGCGCGCGAGATATAGCGTAGGCTCTGCATGGTCTGCGTGACCGCCCATTGCGTAAACCCGTCCGCATCGTGATCAGTGTTGCCACGATAAAATTCGGCCGGTTTTGCTTCAGGCAGCGACGACACGCTATCCAGAACGATGAGCGTCGTTTTCGGCGGCTCACCTTCCCTCGTCTGCTCGTGGAGCCAGTAGAAATACCAGCCCTCATCTTCAAGAAGGCGGTGTACAAAATGAAGATCAGATTCGCTTTGGCGGCACCATGAACGTACCGCAGGTTCGCGCGTCAGTTCGAACCGGAACCGCCCTTGGAACTGCGGATATCGGTTGAGAACGTCGGAAACGATTTCTCGCGCGTCCTTTTCGAGCCAGCCCTCGTCGTTGTGGGTCTTGCTCAGGAAAATCAGAGCGGATGAAAATTCCAACTGGTACGTTGACACGCTACCGTCACCGCCCAAATAGCCGACCTGATGAACGAAACCGTGCACGGGTCGATAGACAGCATCAGCATAGAGCGCCGTCCGTTGCTGAATCCATAGCGTGACGGGCTGGTGCATCAGCGACAACAACGCTGTATCGCCGCGCAGGGATGCAATATCCACGATCCACTGATAATCGCCACCAATACATGACGATCCGCGCGCCCGCAATGCAGTCAACGCGTTCTTGCCAAGTGGCGTGTCCAGCATCAACAACCGGTCGTGCTGCAACAAGCCCCGGTGAACGGCCTCGTATAGGTCGCGCCCCTTCAGGCCCCCGGGTGCGGGTGGTCTTAGTACCATTTCTTGTTGTCCTTCTCTCAGGTTCGAGCCACCGTCAGAGATGCGACACAACGACGGTCAGCCAGCGGCGACGTAAGGTCGCTCTCGCGCGATTCTAGCTAAAGTCTGAGGAATATTGTCTGGCCTGACAATATTTGACGCGGCTGAAATCTCAAGAGAAGGCGCGCGCCTTGCGAGCGCAGATGCGGAAATGGCCTTCTAGTATCACTTCGACAACGTCGCGCGCACCGTATATTCGCCTTCGAGCGCACTGTGTTCAGGACGCACGAAATAACGCGACGCATCCAGATCGGCCGGCATCGGCTCGACCGGATAGCCATGCTTTTCCCACGCATCGAGGCCGCCCTTCAGCGCCCGGATGTTGTGGAGCATCTTCTTGCGCTGCATCTTCGCGATCAGGCGCTTCGCGGTCGCCTCGTTCGGGCACACGCAATAGACGACGATCGGCCGCTTCAGCACTTCCGGGTCGAGCAGGTCCGGCGAATCGAGATCGACCGGCACCGCGCCGGCGATCCGGTACGGTTCGCGCTCGCGGATCGCTTTCGGCCGCGCGTCGAAGATCAGCGGCGGTTCGTCGGACGTCATCATCTCGACGAGCTGCGGCGGCGAGATGCGAACCTGGGCGAGATAACGGCGGAACTGTACGCGGCGCACCCAGCGGTATAGCAGGAACGTGATGAAGATCGCGAGGAATGCATCGAGGATCGTGCCGCCGCTCGCGCGCACCCACAGCACGAACTGGACGATCTGGTCGTGAATGGCCGCGCCGCCGACGAGCCAGAACGCAGCCCACAGCGACGCACCGGCCAGATCCCAGAACAGGAACACGCCGACGCCGATCGCGGTCGTGCCGAGCAGCGGCGCCGACACGAGGCCGAGGCCCGGCAGGAACTTGGACAGCACGAGCAGCGGCGCACCGTATCGTTCGAATACGTTACGTGCGAAGCGCAGCGTCGTGTCGAGCGACAGCGAGAAGCGCACGAGACCGTTCAGCAGGCGCCGGCCGCGCGTGCGGCCCATGAAGAACCACAGCGAATCGGCCAGCATCGTCGCGCCGATCGCCGCCGCGAACATGCTGACCCACGACGCCTGCCCCATTGCCGCCATCGTGCCGCCGAGAATCAGCATCGGCACGGCCGGCACCGGCACGCCGAGCTGCGTGATCAACACGCTCGCGAACACGGCCCACGGGCCGAGCGACGATGGAATTGCGATGGGAAAGTGCCACACGGCGGCGCTCCTGGAAGACATGCGGCCGCGCGACGGGGGCCGTCGGACCGGCTGGGCAACGGCCGCCGCGGCACGCCCGCAGCCGACCTGATGCATCACGGCATTCTAAACGGGTTTGGCCGCGATCGCGCGGAACACGCACCATCGGCGCGGGCTTCGCGCCGATGGTTGCACCGCCGTGACAGTCACATGTCCGTGCGCTGCGCGAGCGTCGCGACGTGTTCCGCGTAGTCGGGAAACGCAGCGGCCAGCGCGGCGGCGTCGGCCAGTTCGAATTCCGCGAACTCGAATCCCGGCGCCACCGTGCAGCCGACGAGCGCGACGTGCTCCGGCGCCGCGCAGCGCGCGCCGAACCAGCACCCTGCCCGCACGACCGCCTGGAACACGGTGCCCGGATGCGTGAGCGGGTTGCCGAGCCGGTGGATCGTCAGCCCGTCGCGCTCGTCGAGCACCCACACCTCGATCGGGTCGCCCGCGTAGAAATGCCAGACCTCGTCGGAACGGATCCGGTGCCACGACGAATACGCGCCGTCGCACAACAGGTAGTAGATCGCCGTCGATGCGGCGCGTGGCGCGCCGTCGGCCGGACGCACGACCGAATCGGTCGCACGGTAGGTTTCGCGGAAATAGCCGCCTTCGGGATGCGGCTGCAGGTCGAACTGGCGAATCAGGTCGGTAGCGGAAATCGGCATGGCGGATGACGTCGGTAAGGTCGGGAACCGGACACCCGGCGCACGGCCACGCTTCGCTCATCGCGAACGCGGCCGCATGCCGCCGGATGCTGCTGCGTCGATCGCCGCAGCCATGCGCGCGGCGAACAAGCGGACACCGGCCGATGCTGCCAGAACTGCGTGCCGGGATGCAACTGCGGGCGCGCGATTGCGCCGATGGGGTGGCGCCCTCGCCCGGCCGCTGCGACAGAAGCGACAGCTGCGCTCACACGCCGTGCGTCGACCGGCGCGTCGTGTGTTTCCGTTTCATCAGGCCATCATCCGGCGAATGTGCGCGGCCGCCCGTGCGTCAGCGCCGTGCCGCTTGCGTCAAGCCGACACCGACGTGCCGGGCTCGCTGTGCCGCACCAGCAGTACGGGGCGGTCGGCCGCACGCAGCAGCGATTCGGCGACGCTGCCGACCAGCAGCCGGCGCAGGCCATGCCGCCCGCTCGTGCCCATCACGATCAGGTCGGCTTCGGCTTCGGCCGCCGTGCGCATCAGCACCGTGGCGACATCCTCGCCGTATGCGTCGAGCGCGCGCACGGTGCCTCGCACATGCTTCTGGGCGAGCTCCGCTTTCGCATCGTCGAGCACCGGCGTCACGGCATCGGTCGCGGCCGCATCGCCATCGCGCTCGGCCGCGAAGCCTGCATCGACGTCGACGAGCTGCGGCCGGTGCTCGACGACATACGCGCAGGTGACTTCACCGCCGGACGCCGCCGCGATCCGGATCGCCTCGTTCAGCGCGAGACGCGCGCTCGGGCTGCCGTCGAGCCCGACGAAAATCCGCTTGTACATGGTCCGTCCCTCCGACCGGGCACGCATCGCGCGTCGCGCGACGACGGCCCGCTATCGCCACCCGGCCCGGTGCCGGCTGGCCTGCCGAACAGTCTGCCCCACGTGCCGACGCGCCTGTTGATGCGCGTCAAGCGCGGCCGGCGCACCCGCTGCTTCACGCCGGTTGCCGCATTTTCTAGTGACCCCATTACAAAAAACGTGTAAATCGCGCACAATTTCATCTTGAAAATAGACGTTGCGTGCAGCCGGTGCGAGTTTTGCCCGGCTTTGCTGCGCTGCTCCGGGTGCCTGGAGCGGCCCCCGACAACAGAATGGCCATCGAATGACCGCCAGTGGAACCCCGACGCGTGACGCCCGAGGGCCCACGCGCCTCCAGATCATGTTACGCCAGCCGCTCGCGGTCGGCGTCGTTGCGCTGTGCGCCGGCGCGGCGCTGTCGCTCGGCGTCGCGCTGCTCGTGCGCGAGCAGTGGCAAGGCGCCGTCCATACGCGCTTCGAACGCCGCACGACGCACGTGACCGCGATGCTCCGCCACGAGCTGCAATCCGGCGTGGCCGTGCTCGAAGGCGCGCGCGGCGCGTTCAGCCTCGTCCCGGGCATGACGCCCGAGCAATGGCGCCGCTATGCGGACACGCTCGATCTCGACAGCGGCCGCTCGCCGGTCCGCCAGATCGGCTATGCGCCGTTGCCGTCCGCGACGCGCACCGCCCTCGCCGGCGCGAAGCCGCTGCCGGCCGGCGCGCTCGCGACCGCCGCGCTCAGCGCACCGGCGTCGAATTCGCCGGTCGTGCGCTTCGGCGCGTCCGACGCCGCGCCGCTCGCACGTGCGCTGCAGACCGGCGACATCGCGCTCGGCGTCCACCCGGCCGACGACGATACGTCCCGCGACGCCCGCACCTTCACGCTGTTCCTGCCGGCCGCCGCGTCGCCGCATGCGGCCGCCACACCGTCCGGCACGCGCGAAGCCGGCGCCGACGGGGTGCTGTTCGCGGCGTTGAGCCCGCGGCGCCTGATCGAGCGCGCGCTCGACGCGGAACGCGGCATCGACGTGTGGATCACCGCCGGCGGCGATCGGCGCGCGATCGTCAGCGTCGAAACGACGACCGACGAGGCCTCGGCATCGCCCGACCTGATGCGGCGCACCGACGAGCTGAGTTTCGGCGGCACCGTGCTGACGCTGGCCTATTCCGCGGACGGCCGCCCGAGCGCAACCGGCGCGCAACGCGCGGCCGGCACCGTGCTCGCCGCGGGGCTGATCGCGTCGATCGCATTCGCGGTGCTCGTCCACGCGCTGCTGCGAGGCCGCGCCGGCACCGCCGATTCCGGCGCGAGCAGCCGCGGCATCCTCAACGAGGCGCGGATGATGGGCATCATCCGTTCGTCGATGGAAGCGATCATCACGATCGACGAAAAGCAGACGATCGTGATCTTCAATCCGATGGCCGAGCAGGTGTTCGGCGTGTCCGCGATGGAGGCAATCGGTGCGCCGCTGTCGCGCTTCATCCCCGAGCGGTTCCGCGCCGCGCACGCGAAGCACGTCGACCAGTTCGGCGTGACAGGCGTGTCCGAGCGGCAGATGGGCCGCCAGCGGGTGCTGTTCGGGCTGCGCGCCAACGGCGAGGAGTTCCCGATCGAGGCCTCGATCTCGCAGATCCGCGATGCATCCGGCAAGCTCTATACGGTGATGCTGCGCGACATCACCGAGCGGCTGCGCGCCGAGAACGCGCTGAAGCAGTCGCGCGAGGAATTGCGCGAACTGTCGGCGAACCTGCAGAACGTGCGCGAAGAGGAAAAGACCCGCATTGCGCGCGAGCTGCACGACGACCTCGGCCAGCAGCTCACCGCGCTGAAGATGGATCTGTCGGTGGTCGAGCAGCAACTGCGCGTGCCCGGCCGCACGCAACCCGACGAGGACGTGCAGTCGCACCTGCAGGGCATGCGGCGGCTGATCGACGCGACGGTCGCGTCGGTGCGGCGCATCGCGGCCGACCTGCGGCCCGTGATGCTCGACGATCTCGGCCTCGTGCCCGCGATCGAATGGCTCGCGAACGACTTCACGAACCGCTACGGGATCGATGTCGAGCGGCACATCGAAACCGGCGGCCTCACGTTCACCAGCGCGGGCGCGACCACGCTGTTCCGGATCGTCCAGGAAGCGCTGACGAACGTCGCGCGTCACGCGGATGCGACGCGCGTCGCACTGCGGCTCGACATCGAGGAAGGCTTCTGCGTGTTGCGCGTCGCGGACAACGGCCGCGGCTCGACGCCCGGCGGCTCGGCCCACGAAGACAAATCGTTCGGCCTGATCGGCATTCGCGAACGTGCCCACATGCTGGGCGGCACCGTGACGATCGACACCGCGCTCGCGCGCGGTTTCTCGATCACCGTCGCCTTCCCGCTCAGTACCGTCCAACAGGAAACGCTCATCTCATGATCAAGGTGCTCATCGCCGACGACCATACGCTCGTACGCGACGGTCTGCGGCACATCCTCCAGAACGCCACCGGATTCGAGGTGGCCGGCGAAGCCTGCGACGGCCCGTCGACGATCGCGCTCGTGCGCGCCACGCCCGCGCAGGTGCTCGTGCTCGACCTGTCGATGCCGGGCCGCAACGGCGTCGAGCTGATCAAGCAGATCAAGGACGAGAAGCCCGCGCTGCGCGTCCTCGTGCTGACCATGCACGCGGAGCAGCAATACGCGGTGCGCGCGTTCCGCGCCGGCGCGTCGGGGTATCTGACGAAGGAAAGCGCGAGCGCCGAACTGGTCGGCGCGGTCACGAAGGTCGCGTCGGGCGGCGTCTACGTGAGCCTCGCGATGGCCGAGCAGTTCGCGCAGAGCCTGAACGAGCCGGCCGAGACGCTGCCGCACCAGCGGTTGTCCGACCGCGAATTCGACGTGTTCCGGCGGATCGCCGCCGGCCAGACGCTGACCGAGATCGCCAACGCGCTGTGCGTGAGCGCGAAGACGGTCAGCACGTACAAGACGCGGATCCTGGAAAAGATGCAGATGCCGCACGAAGCGGCGCTGGTGCGTTACGCGATGCGGCACAAGCTGCTCGACGAAACGGACGACGTGTAACGGACGACGTCCAGCAGCGGATGGTGCGCGCCGCCCAGCCGCGCGGCATCCGTTCGGCCGGGCGGCGCACCCCGCTTACCTGGCGGGCACCGGGCAGGCGAGATCGCCTTCCTCGCAGGACAGATAGCCCTTCAGCGTCTCGGTGCGCGCTTTCGTCAGATCGTCGAGGCAGGTCGACACGACCATCGGATACGCGCTGCCGCCCTCGGCGTTCGCGCTGGAGAAGTGGCATTCGGCATCGCGGTACGCGATCCACGCACGCTGCGTATTCACGAGCTTGTCGGCCAGCGGCCGCGCATCGCGCAGGCGCGCGGTGACGGCCTGGTAGACCCGGTTCAGTTCCCCGTCGGATTTCCTGTACGCGCTATCGGCGCAGGCCGTCATCGCCGCCTGATCCGTTGCGTCGGCACAATTCGCCTGGGCATGGGCGACGTTCGCCGCCAGCGCCAGCGCGCACAGCAGACCGGTCAAGACACGCATGGATGCTCCTTGTTGTTCGTTGAAGTCGTGGAACCCGGTGCCGGGCATGCCGCGCTGTCGCGCATCGGCCGCCGTGCCGCGGCGACACCGCTCGCGATGCTAGCGCACGCGCGCCGGCTTGTCAGCCGGTGTCGCAACACATGCGACGGTTTGCATATCGGCCCTCCCCACCTACACTTGAAAATCGATACGCCGCTTCAGGCCCGCGCTATCGCATCCATCCCGTCTCCGCTTCCGCGCATTCCTCTGCGCATTTCGCGTTCGCATCGCCGAGCGGGGTGACGATTCGTCGGTCAGCTTCCTCCCCCAGCCCAACGTGCAATCGCCGTCGCTCCCTGGAGGGAATCATGAGCTATCACCTTGAAGGCCGTCTGCTCGAGGTCTGCAACTGCCGCGTACTCTGTCCGTGCTGGATCGGCGAGGATCCGGATTTCGGCGTCTGCGATACGATCGTCGCCTGGCATGTCGACAAGGGCACCGTCGACGGCGTCGACGTGGGCGGCAACACGATCGCCGCGGTGTGCCGCGTGCCGGGCAACATCCTGCAAGGCAACTGGACGGCTGCGATCTACGTCAGCGACACGGCGTCCGAAGCGCAGGAGCAGGCGCTGCTCAAGGTCTACACGGGCCAGGCCGGCGGCCCGATCGCCGAACTGGCGAAACTGATCGGCACGGTCGTGTCGATCGAGCGCGCCCCCATCACCTTCAATGTCGAAGGGGCGCGCGGCACGCTGTCGATCGGCACCGACTACCACGCGGAACTCGAGCCGTACCTCGGCCCGAGCGGCGCGCAGACGACGCTGACCGACACCGTGTTCTCGACGGTGCCCGGCGCGCCGGTGTTCGTCGGCAAGGCGCCCGTCTATCGATCGAAGAATGCGGCGATCGGCATCGACGTCGACCTGAAGAATCACAACGCGCTGCAGAGCACCTTCCTGTTCGACGCGTGAAGCGCGATCGCACGCCAACGGACATGGCTGCGTCGCTGCATCGGCGCCTGTTTCCGCTCGTGCTCGCGAGTCTCGTCGCGTTCGCGTGGCTCACCCTGTGGGCGTGGACGCGCAGTCCGTACGGGCGGTACCTCGATCACGGCGATATCGCGCTGCCCACCCCGTTCAGCGCGCTTTGCCGCGCGCTGCCGGGCGGCACGCTGTGGCTGCCGGCCGCGTTCGCCGCGGCCGGCTGGACGCTCATGATCCTGGCGATGATGCTGCCGACGACGCTGTCGCTGTTCGATGCGTTCGCCCGCGTCGTCGCGAGCCGCCCCGACCAGACGCGCCTGCTCGCGCTCGTCGGCATCGGCTACGTCGCCACGTGGAGCGGCTTCGGCCTCGTCGCGCACGGCCTGCACGGGCTGCTGCTGACCGGTGTCGCGCTCGTGCCGGCGCTCGCGTGGCGCGGCTGGCTGATCGGCGCGGCCGTCTTCGCGCTCGCCGGCGCGTTCCAGTTCAGCGGACTGAAGACGCACTGTCTCGACCGTTGCCGCACGCCCTTCAGTTTCGTGATCAGCCGCTGGCGCGGCCGCACGCCGATGCGTCACGCGTTCGCGTTGGGCGTGAGCCACGGGCTCTTCTGTGTCGGCTGCTGCTGGGCGCTGATGCTGCTGATGTTCGTCGTCGGCGCCGGCAGTCTCGGCTGGATGCTGTTGCTCGCCGCGCTGATGGCCCTCGAGAAGAATGCGTCGTGGGGGCAGGCGCTCACCGCGCCGCTCGGCGTCGCGTTGTTCGGCGCGGCCGTGCTGATCGTCGCCAGCCACGCGTGAGGCCCGCGATGCGCCCGTCTGCGTCCCCCTTCGCGCTGCATGTCCGGCCGGGCGTGCGCGTCGTTGCGCTGACATCGATCGCAATGCTCGCCTTCGCGTCGAATTCCCTGCTGTGCCGGCTCGCGCTGCAGGCCGGACGGATCGACGCGGCCAGCTTCGGCAGCCTGCGCCTCGTCTCCGGCGCGCTGATGCTCGCGGTCGTCGCGCGTGCGGGTGCGCGGCGGCCCGCCCCGCCAGCGGACTGGCCCGCTGCGGCGATGCTGTTCGTGTACGTCGCGTGCTTCTCGTTTGCCTACCTGACCGTCAGCGCGGCCACCGGTGCGCTGATCCTGTTCGGCGCCGTGCAACTGACGATGTTTGCGGCGGGATGGCACGCCGGCGAACGGTTTGCCGCGACCGGCTGGGCCGGGTTCGGGGCAGCGCTCGGCGGACTGGTGTATCTCGTGTCACCCGGGCTTGCGGCGCCAACGCCGCGCGGCGCCGCATTGATGACGGCCGCCGGCATTGCATGGGGAATCTATTCGATACGGGGCCGCCGGCCCGTCGATCCGGTCGCGGCGACCGCCGGCAATTTCCTGCGTGCCGCGCCGCTGGCACTCGCGCTGAGCGTCGTGCTCGCCGCCCGCTTTCACGTCACGCCGGCCGGCGTCGTGCTCGCCGCGCTTTCAGGCGCGCTGACGTCGGGCCTCGGCTACGTGGTCTGGTACGCCGCGCTGCGGCACCTCACGGCGATGCGCGCCGCGGCGGTCCAGCTTTCCGTGCCCCCCATCGCTGCGGGCGGCGCCGTGCTGTTCCTGTCGGAACAGCCGACCTGGCGGCTCGCGCTCGCATCGGCCGCGATCCTCGGCGGAGTTGCGGCCGTGCTCGCGACGCGGGCGCGGCAGGCAGGCAGCAGGCGGTGACGCGCATCGGGCACGGCGCGGTCGCACCGGCCCGTTCTGGCAGGGCAACCAACATGCAAAACCCGTACACGGATACCGTGCACGGGTTTCGGAAGAAACGGCAAACCGTGCGCCCGGGCGGGCGCTGCCTGGCTTAGTGGCCGAAGTACACCGACGAACGGTCGGTTGCGGCCGGCACGACCACGCGCTGACCCGACTGCGACGTCGCGGCAGGGTTCGCACCGTAGCCCGTTGCATCGGCTTGCGCGCCGGTGTTCTGCGCGGCGGCGATCTTGGCCTGCGCGGCCTGGATGTTTTCCGGGTAGTTGATCCAGTCGTTCGGGTTGTAGCCGGCCTTTTCGAGCTGGACCAGCTCGGCGCGCACTTGCGCGCGGGTCAGCGGCTGCTGGCTCTGTGCGAACGAGACAACCGGTGCGGCCACGAGAGCGGCCAGTGCAACTGCCTTGATCAGCGATTTCATGATGCGTTACCTCCAGGATTGTTTTGTCAGGCGCTTCGGACTCGGGGTCGTTGCGCATGAGTAGAAGTCTAGGAGGGCACGCTATCAGGGTAAATACTTAAATCACGAATTCACTGTTGACGGAAAACATACAATCGCCGTGGATTCGGCTGAATCATCAGATGATTATCGGTGTTCCCGCACCGAATAGCGCGCCGCGGCACCCGGTACGCCCCGGCCGCGCCTCAGCGGCGCCGATCGGTATCCGACGACGCCATCAGCCGGTCGAACAGCAGCGCCTTGAGGCGGATCAGGTCGTCGGCGCCGGTCTCGGCGAACGCCGCGTGGTGAAGCGTCAGCGCAGGCGCCGCCGGATCGGGATGGACGGCCCGCACCGTGCCGTCGAGCGCCAGCAGCTCGACCCGGTCGCCGGTCGCGTACGGAAGCCGCACGCGCAAGGGTTCGCCGATTGCGGCGATCGGCCGGTCGACGGCGATCGACAGCCCGCTCACGCTGATGTCGTGCACCATCCCGATGCCTTCCGCCCCCTCTACCCCGCCCGCGCAGCAGGCGGCGATCCGTACCGGCACGCGCGGCTCCGCGCGCGTGCGCAGCCGGTCGACGAAGCCGGGCGGCGACAGCACCAGGAACCGCGCGGCGCCGGACGACTGCACCGACTCGACCGTCGCACCGAAACGCGACACCGCGGCACGGCCGATCGCGATGGCCTCGATGTCGTCGCCACGCGCGAAATCGAATGCGGCCGCCGGCTGCGGCTCGACGAACAGCGCGCCCGACGCGGCAATGCCGATCAGCCGGCAGCGCTGCAGCCCGCGGGTCGTGCCGACCCGGCGGCGGATGCCGATCGACGCGCCCGCCGACAACCCCATCCGCGGCGCATGAGGCACCGCGTCAGGCACGCGTGGCTCGGCTTCGGCATCGGCGTCGTCGCGCCGGCGTACCGGCCGGAAGTGGTCGAACAGGAACGCATGCTGCGCGGCATCGCGCAGCGTCGTGCCGGCCGGCAGTAGCGCGGCGCCGTCGGCATCGTAGAGATCGAAGCCGAACGGGACGCCGGCGGCGAGATCGTCGCGCGCGAGCGCGACGTAGTCGGTAGATAGCCTCATCGGGGAGGCGCGGAGCGGCCGCGCGAGCTGTCATGACACCATGATTACGGCAGCATCGCGCGAAATCTGAACGGCTTCGTTACTGCGATGCGCCGTTCGAGCCGTTCGAGCCGTTCGAGCCGTTCGAGCCGTTCGCGTCGGGAGCGGCCGGCATGGGCGGCTGGGCCGGTGCGGCCGAAGGGGCTGCGGCCGGTGAGGAGCCGGGGCCTACGCTGCCTCCGCTTGCCGTGCTCGCCCCCGCCGGCGGCTGCGCGAGCGGCAGTTGCGACGCCCCCGCCGACAGCGCGGCGGCCGATGCGGCCACCTCGGACGCCGGCACCCATTCCTCGACGATCCCGCCCGATGCCGCTTCGGGCGCCGATGCCGCCGACGCGGCCGAGGCCGCGCCTTCATCGGCCTCCGGCGCACGCTCCACCCGCTGCATCCTGACCGGCGCGGGCGTCTTCTTCGCGTCGGGCGGGAACCACGTGTCGAACACGTCCGTCACGCGCTCGCGCAGCGACGCGAACCAGCCCGGCGACGGCTCGGTATCGAATTGCGCCTTCGTGTCGACGATCCGGGCACGCTGCGCACGCTGGAAGAAATCGCCGACGATCGGCAGCGCACTGTGCGCGCCCTGCCCCCAGTAATCGCTGCGCAGCGTCACGCGGCCGTCGTCGAAACCGACCCAGGCACCGGCGACGAGGCCGGGCTGCATCAGGATGAACCAGCCGTCCGCGTTGTCCTGCGTCGTGCCCGTCTTGCCGGCCACGTCGCCGCGGATGCCGAAGCGCGTGCGGATGCTGCCGCCCGTGCCCCGCGTGACGACGTCGCGCATCACGCTGAGCAGCGTCTTGTCGGTTTCGGCGTCGAGCGCGCGCTCGGGCGGCGCCGGTGCGTATTCGGCGAGCACGTCGCCCTGGCGGTTCTCGATGCGCGTCACCATCTGCGGCTCGACATACAGCCCGCCATTCGCGATCGTCGCGTACGACGCAACCATCTCCTTCAGCGTGACCGGGCTCGTGCCGAGCGCGAGCGACGGCACGCGTTCGAGCGGGCTTTCGCGCACGCCCATGTCGCGTGCGAGCCTGGCGACGGCGGTCGGCCCGACCTTCTCCATCACCTGCGCGGTGATCCGGTTGCGCGACAGCGCGACCGCGTCGCGCAGCGTCATCGGTTTGCCGGTCGGCGGCACGTCGTCGTTCGGCCGCCAGATCTCGCCGCCCTTCAACGGGATCTCGACCGGCTGGTCGATGAACGTGTCGTCCGGCTTCATCCCGTTCGCGAACGCGGCGCCATAGACGAACGGCTTGAACGTCGAGCCCGGCTGGCGCCGCGCCTGGGCCACGTGGTCGAACGGCTCGTTGGTGAAGTTGCGGCTGCCGACCCACGCGCGGACCTGCCCGTTGCGCGGATCGATCGCGAGGAAGCCGGCCTGCACGTCGGTCTTCGTCTTGCACAGCGCGCGCATGAAGCCGTGGTCGGCCGCGAGCAGCTTCATCGCGGCCGCGTCGTCCTTGCCGGCGTCCTGAGCGGCCTTGTACTCGGGCGACTCGCGCATGAAGGTGCGGAACACCTCGTTGTCGGTGCCGCAGCCGTCGCGGCCGCTCCATGCGTTGTTCGCGATGCCCTGCAGCTGGTTCCCCTGCAGCGTGAGCGCCTGCGTCGCCATCTGCTGCAGCCGCGCGTCGATCGTCGTGCGCACGATCAGCCCGTCCGAGTAGATGTTGTAGTCGTTGCGGTCGGCCCACGCGATCAGCCATTTGCGCAGCTGCTGCGCGAAATGCGGCGCCGGCCCCGGCGGCTCCTTCTGGCGCTCGAAGTCGATCCGCAGCGGCCGGCGCTGCAACTGCGCGAACTGTGCGGGCGGCAGCTTGCCGTACTTCACCATCTGGCCCAGCACCGTATTGCGGCGCTGCAGCGCACGCTCGGGATTCAGCACCGGGTTGTAATAGCTGTTGCCCTTGAGCATCCCGACGAGCGTCGCGCTGTCGAGCACGTCGAGCTCGTCGGCCGACTTGTCGAAATAGGTGCGCGCGGCCATCTCCACGCCGTACGCGTTGTACAGGAACGGCACCGTGTTCAGGTAGGTCTCGAGGATCTGGTCCTTGCTGTAGACCGCCTCGATCTTCAGCGCGGTGATCGCCTCTTTCACCTTGCGCGTGAGCGTCGGCGCGCGGCCGATCTCGTCCGGATACAGGTTGCGCGCGAGTTGCTGCGTGATCGTCGAGCCGCCCTGGCGGCTGCCCGAGAACGTATGGAGCGCGGCCGACGCCGTGCGCTTCCAGTCGAGGCCGTGGTGCTCGTAGAAGCGGTGATCCTCGGTGGCGATCAGCGCGTCGACCATGTGCGGCGAAATCTGCTTGAGCGGCACCCACTCGCGGTTCGACGGCTTGAATTCGGCCAGCAGCTTGCCGTCGGCGGACAGCACCTGCGCGGGCTGGTCGACGCGCGCCTTGCGGATGTCGCCGATGCCCGGCGTGAACGGGATGAGGACGACCACGTACACCACGAACAGCGCCGGCACGGCGGCGCCCGCGAGCAGCACGCCGCGGCGCGTCGGGTGACGGACATGGTGCCACGCGGTGGCGGCGAGAGGCTTGACCCGCGCGACGGCGGCAGCCGCGACGGGTTGGGCGCGCGCGACCCATCTGGCACAGAAGTCACGCACTGACGACACGTTTCGGCGATTCACGCGGGTGGAGCTCGGCTGAAAAGGGTGCATCGTACCAAACTCCGCGCGGCCCGCCGGACCGCGAAGGCGTGGCGGCGGCACACACGGGGCGGCTGCGCGGCGGTTCACGCGCAAAAAAGGCGCGCGCCCCGCAACGGGAACGACGCGCCAAGCCTGGTACACCAACCGGGAGGCCGCGCCACGCGCAGCCGATCGGCGCGGCAACTCAGCGCACGAGAAAACCGTAGGTCAGCGGATCGCGTTCGTCGACGATCCAGTTCGCGAACCCGCAGATATGGGCGCTGCCCTCCACCTCCGGAATCACGGCCGGGATATCGCCCACCGTCGTTTCGCGCAGCACGCGCCCCTTGAAGACCGTGCCGACGATCGATTCGTTGACGAGCGTGTCGCCGGCCGCGAGCAGCCCACGCAGGTACAGCTGCGCGACGCGGCCGCCGGTGCCGGAACCCGTCGGCGAGCGGTCGACCTCGCGATCCGCGAACACGCAGCAGTTCGCCTGCGTCGAGCCCGGGTGGCGCGGCGCGTTCGCGATGATCGTGCCGTAGATGTGGTTGATTTCCGGAATCTCCGGATGCACGACCGGATACTTCGCGTTCGCGGCGGCCTTCACTTCCGCGCCGAAGCGAATCAGCTTCTCCACCGCCGCTTCGCGCACCGGCAGGTCGAACGGCGCACCGTCGACATAGAAGTAGAACGCGCCGCCGTACGCGATGTCGCCCGTCACGGTGCCGAACGACGGTGTCTCGACCGACACGTCGCGCTGCCAGATGAACGACGGCACGTTGACGAAGCGCACCGGCCCCGCATGCTCGCCGTCCCACTTGACGAACGCCTCGATGAAGCCGCACGGCGCGTCGATGCCGACCCGCGTTTCCGGCACCGTGCGCTGCACCCAGCCGAGCTCGACCGCCGCGGTCGACAGCGCGATCACGCCGTGCCCGCAATGGTCGCTGTAGCCTTCGTTGTGCACGAAAATCACGCCGAAATCGGCATTCGGCGACACGGGCTCGGTCAGGTAGCCGCCGTACATGTCGGCGTGGCCGCGCGGTTCGAACATCAGCGCGCGGCGGATCTCGTCGGCGTGCGCCTTGAGCCACGCGCGGCGCTGGACGATCGTGTCGCCGGCCGCGCGCGGCAGCCCGCTCGTGACGATGCGGAACGCTTCGCCGCCCGTATGGACTTCGACGGTGGAAAGGGATCGGGAAATTTTCATGGTCGAGCGAAGGGGTTAAACGAAGAACGGCGGCCGCGCCGCCGTCCGATGGCACACCGGCCGCTTACTTCGCGTACGGTTCCGGCAGGCCGTTGCGAATGACGTAGACGGACGTCGGCGCGCCCTTCAGGTCGCCGTTCGCGTCGAACGAATAGGTGCCCGCGACGCCCGCATAGTTCGACTTCGCGAGCTGCGCGATCAGCTTCGCCTTGTCGGTGGTCGTGCCGGCCTTGACCATCGCGTCGGCGAGCAGCTTCATCCCGTCGTAGTAGTTCACGCCGTACACCTGCGTATCGGTGTGATACGTGTCGTGGTACTTCTTCAGGAATTCGCGGCCGGCCGCCGTCTTCTCGAGCGCGACGCCGCCCTGCGCGCAGTAGACGATCGACGCCGCATCGCCCGCGACCTTGCCCATGTCGGCCGAGCAGATGCCGTCGCCGCCGAGCAGCTTCGCGCGCAAGCCGCGCTGCTTCATCTGCTTGGCCATCGGCGCGCCCTGTGCCGCATAGCCGCCGAGGAAGATCACGTCGGGGTTGCTGGCCTTGATCTTGGTGAGAATGCCGAGGAAATCGGTGGCCGACGAATTCGTGAATTCCTGGTCGACGATCTTGATCCCGTTCGCCTTCGCGACGTTCATGAACTGCTCGGCGACGCCCTGCCCGTACGCAGTGCGATCGTCGATCACGGCGGCGGTCTTGGCGTTCAGCGTCTTCGCGGCGAAGGTGGCCATCGTGCCGCCGAGCTGTTCGTCGCTCGCGCCGATCCGGAAGATGTTCTTGAAGCCTTGCTTGGTGAGCGCCGGGTTCGATGCGACCGGCAGCATCGGCACGCCGGCATTCGCGTACACGCGCGATGCGGGAATCGCGACGCCGGAGTTGTACGGCCCGAGCACCGCGACGACGCCCTTGTCGACGAGGTTCTGCGCGACCTGCACGCCGGCCTTCGGGTCGGCCTGGTCGTCGTCGGAAACCAGTTTGAAGGTGACGGTCTTGCCGGCGACCTTGATGCCGGCCTTGTTGAGTTCGTCGACGGCCAGGCGCGCGCCGTTTTCATTGTCCTTGCCGTTCGCGGCCTGCGGGCCGGTCAGCGGCGCCGAATGGCCGATCATCACGACTTCCTGCGCGTGCGCGGAAGTCAGCGCGCCGGCGGCGATGGCCACCGAGAGCGCGGTAACGAGGTGTCGCATGGCTTCTCCTGATTGGTTTTGTGTGAAACCAATGTAGGACACGCGTGGTCACCACGCAAGCAATTTCAAAATAAAAACTTCGATTCTGGTCATTTTTCAGACCAGAGCGAGCCTGATGCCGTCACTTCGGCGTGATGTCGCGCCGCACGCGGCGGATGTGCTGCTCGACATAGAACGCCGCCGCGTCGGCGTCGCCCGACACGATCGCCTCGTAGATCAGCCGGTGTTCGGACACGTAGAGCCGGATCCGGCCCGCGTCGTAGATGCCGTCGTCCTTCAGCCGCTTCCACAGCGGCTGGTCCATCGTCTTCGCGACTTCGTCCGCGATCTTCACGATCAGCGCGTCGCCGGTCATCAGCGCGAGCTGCCGGTGGAACAGCCGGTCGCTCTCGTTCCACAGCGCGCGCTGATGCGGATCGTCGACGTCGGTGATGGTTTCCATCTGGGCCAGATAGCGTTCGGCGCCGGGGTCGGCTCGGCCGTGCGCGGCCGCGAGGCGTGCGATCGCAGGCTCCAGGATCAACCGCACGTCGAGCGTCGACGTCGGGCTGAAATCGGCTTCGGATGCCTTGTGCATGTCGCCGCGCTGCGCGAGCACGTCGAGCGGCGACGGGACGACGTAGGTGCCCGAATTGCGTTTCGTGAACACCAGCCCTTCGTTCTGCAGCGCGCCCAGCGCTTCGCGCACGGCCGGCCGGCCGACCTGGAACAGCCCCGCGAGCTCGCGCTCGGACGGCAACCGCGACTCGGCGGCATAGCGCCCCGCGCGGATCTCGTCACGGATCTTCTCGGCCACCTGCTCGTAGATCTGCAGCGGCCTGAAACCGCCTTCGAGTGTGTCGGGACGCGCGGACATCATCGTATGGCTCCTGCCCGTTCGCGGGCGTGAATCTGGAATGGGTTCGCACTATACCGGAGCGCGCCGGCATCGAGGCCATCGCGCCTCTTCTGGACAGATATTAGAACCAAAACCGGCAGGGTGCTTTATTTTTTGGGTTGCAGGCAGGCCAGCAAGTGGTATAGATTCGATCCACACAGCCCTGTGGCGGGCGCGGCATGCGTCCGCCACGCTCACCGACGCATGCGACGTACACGATGACCGCTCTTTCCCCGATTCCCGTTTTCGATGCGCCCGACACGGCCGCGCTGCTCGACTACCCGGCACTGCTCGCCACGCTCAGGCAGGCCGTCGCCGACTATGCGGCGGGCGAGATCGTCAGCCCCGAACGCCTCGTCGTGCCGCTGCAGGCCGGCGGCGTGATGCTGTCGATGCCGTCGAGCGCGCGCGACCTCGCGACCCACAAACTCGTGAACGTGTGCCCGGGCAACGGCGCGCGCGGGCTGCCGACGATCCTCGGCCAGGTGACCGCGTACGACGCGACCACCGGCGAGATGCGCTTCGCGCTCGACGGCCCGACCGTCACCGGACGCCGCACGGCGGCCATCACCGCGCTCGGCATCCAGGCGCTGCATGGCGCCGCGCCGCGCGACATCCTGCTGATCGGCACCGGCAAGCAGGCAGCCAATCACGCGGAAGCGCTCGCCGCAATCTTTCCCGAAGCGCGCCTTCACGTGCGCGGCACACGTGCCGACAGCGCGGCCGCATTCTGCGGCGCGCACCGGGCGCACGCGCCGCATCTCGTGCCGCTCGACGGCGACGCGATTCCCGATGCGATCGATGTCGTCGTCACGCTGACGACCAGCCGCACGCCCGTCTATCGCGAAGCCGCGCGCGAGGGCCGGCTCGTGGTCGGCGTCGGCGCGTTCACCGCGGACGCGGCCGAGATCGACGCGAACACGGTGCGCGCCAGCCGGCTGGTCGTCGACGATCCGGCCGGCGCGCGCCACGAAGCCGGCGACCTGATCGTCGCGCAGGTCGACTGGCAACACGTCGCGTCGCTCGCCGACGTGCTGGGCGGTGCCTTCGACCGCAACGGGCCGCTGCTGTTCAAGAGCGTCGGCTGCGCCGCGTGGGATCTGGCCGCGTGCCGCACCGCACGCGATGCGCTGGACGCACGCCGGGCCGGCTGATCCGGCGGAGCAACGCTTCGGCCGCGCACGCGGCAACGCCACACCGAGGCCGCTCCGGCGGTTTCCCGTACGCGTTGTAGGAATCGCCCTACAACGCGTCGCAGCGGCCTACATCAACTTCCAATTCGGCCGATTTCATTTTTGGCGGCGCAACACGATACTGCCGGCATGAATGCCAGCCAGTTACCCGCCGCGCTCCGGGTGTTTCTCGTCGATCACGCCGTCGCCGTCCGGCAACGGATCGCGCTGCTCGTCGGTGCGATCCGCGGCGTCGCCGTCGTGGGCGAGGCGGAAGACGGACAGGACGCGTGGACGCACATCCGCAGCAGCCACGCGGATGTGGTGATCGTCGACCTGCGGCTGGCAGACGGCAGCGGCCTCGACCTGATCGGGGCGCTGTCGAAGGCCGCGCCGCGCATCGTCACGATCGTGCTGACGAATCACTCGGCGCCGGCATTCAGAGAGGCATGCGCGTCGGCCGGAGCCGACTACTTCTTCGACAAGACCGTCGAATTCGACGCTGCATGCCGTGTCATCGAATCCCTGGTGCACGCTCGCGCGCACCGCCCCTGACGAGCCGGAGTGACTCATGTCCACAGCCACCGCCTGCGCCGCCGACGTATCCATCACGCCCCGGCCGACGATTCCGCTTCGCGCGGTCACGCGCGCCGACGCCGCCAAACACCCCGCCACGCGCTGCTCGGCCTGCGTGATGCGCTCGATGTGCCTGCCGCCGCACCTGACCGCGGCCGAATACGGCCGCCTCGACGCGATCATCTGCACGACCCGGCAGGTGCGCCAGGGCGACGCGCTGTTCCGCACCGACGATCCGTTCCAGAGCATCTATGCGGTGCGCGCGGGTTCGTTCAAGACCGTGATGATGCATCGCGACGGCCGCGAGCACGTGACGGGCTTCCAGATTGCCGGTGAAACGCTCGGGATGGACGGCATCGGCGGCGGCCAGCACTGCTGCGACGCGATCGCGCTCGAAGACAGCGTCGTGTGCATCATCCCGTTCGGCGCGCTCGAAGCGGCATGCCGCGAGATCAAGCCGATGCAGCACTTCCTCTACCAGATGCTGAGCAGCGAGATCGTCCGCGAATCGAGCCAGATGCTCTTGCTCGGCACGATGTCGGCCGAGCAGCGCGTCGCACATTTCCTGCTGAACCTGTCGTCGCGCTTCGAGGCGCGCGGCTATTCGGCGACGGAATTCAACTTGCGGATGACGCGCGAGGAAATCGGCTGCTATCTCGGGATGAAGCTCGAAACCGTCAGCCGGATGTTCTCGCGGTTCCATCGCGAAGCGCTGGTCGAAACGCGCGGCAAGCGCGTGCGCATCATCGACTCGCAAGCGCTCGCACGGGTCTGACAGCCCCAAACCGGGACGGCTCTCGGCGGCCCGCGCGGCACCGCACGCGATGCATCATTGCATCGCGCCGCCGGATGCCGCGTTGCGCAGCCCCACCCCTGCACCGCCCGCCTGACACGCGATCAGCACCTGCTCGGCCTGCATGAACGCGCGGCGCAGCGTGTCGTCCACGTCGTCGCCGACGCACGGCGGCAGCGGCCAGAGCGCCGTGTCGTGCATCACGAGGTCGAGCCGCACGTCGTACCGGCGTGCGCCATCGGCGGCGGCACGCGATTCGACGACGAGGTGGCAGCCGGCGATCAGCGCGCGAAACCGTTCGAGCCGCACCAGCTGCGCGCCGGCCTCGGCTTCGACCGCGGCGGAACCCGCGAATCCGTAGCAGGCGATCTGCATGCCCACGCCCATGTCGTGTCTCCTGACGGGGCCGCCCGCTCGTCGACCGCCTTGCAAGTGCTGCCCGCACCGAAAGGCGGTGGCACGTGTTACCCGTGGCACGGCGCGAATTCTTCGATCGCTGCCTGGCCGATAGTCTGCCCGCGCCTTCGTCGGCGCGGGATCGTTCATACGTTGAAGGTCTGCGACGTCTTCATCTCGATCCATGTCATGCCGGCCCGCAGCCCTTCGATCATCGCCTCGCGCTCGGTCGGATACGCATGGCTGTGCTCGAACGTGTGATGAAAACGCGCGGCACCGGTGCCGTGCTCGACCGACACGCGGCAGCGGAACTCGCCCGATTCGCACGGGCGTGTCTCGACTTCGACGGACCAGTCGCGTTCGTGAATGTTGCCTTGCAGTGACATGCGCCCTCCTGCGGTATCAGCCTGCGAGCCGGAAGTGGCCGCTGTGCAGCAGCACCGGTCGGCCGCCGATTTCCTCGAGCATGCGTCGTGCCATCGCCTCGATCGCCGACCGGTGCGCGTCGAACGCAGCCAGCAGGTCGCGTTCGAGCAGCGACGGTGCGCCGAAATGATCTTCCAGCGCCTCGGCCGTGACCGCACACTGTACGCAACGCCCGTCGACCAGTGCCGAAAACGCCACGACCAGGTCGCGTGCGCAATATTCGGGTGGTTCCGGCGGGAAGGCAATCTGCATCTGTCCGCCTGTCATCGTCGTGATCGCTCCATGACAAGAGCATAGTGGCGCGCGCGCCCGCACGCTTGACCCACGTCAACCGGTTCGCTGCGCCGCACGATGACGGTGCGCCAGCGTGCCGGCGTGGTTGGGCGACGCCGCTTCAGCCCGCTTTCAGCCCGCGTCGGGCTCGATCGCCGCGCCGCGCTCCGCGAGCAGTTCGCGCAGCACGCTGCGGTGGCAATGGCGTTCGTCGTCGCAATAGCAGCCGATCGAGAACGCGGTGGTCGCCGACAGCGCCGCCAGCAGGTCCAGCACCTTCGGCGCATCGCCATGCGCCATCTCCGCCCGGAAGTGACGCTTGAACGCGTTCCATTCGGCATCGGTTTCTGCTGCCTGCGCCTGCGCGACGAGCTCCGGGCTCGGCGACAACGTCGGCAACCATACATCATAGTAGTTGCGCGACGCGAATTCCGCCTTCGGCACGCCGCGCGGCGGCCGCCGCACCGTTCCGATCCGCAGGCCCTCGCCGGCCGCGCGCGGCGTGCCGAGCTGGATGATCCGGATGCCCATGTCGCTCCTTTTGTCGCGTTCGATTCCGTGATCGTACCGCCGCGCCTGCCCCCGCGTCAGCCGGGTGGTGCACTTTGCGTCCGTGCAACGAAAAACCGGCTGCCCCCCCTTGCGGGAAGCAGCCGGTTCGGCCAGCCGCGTGGCGCGCCGAAGCGCGCCGCGATCAGACGCCGCTCTTCAGCACCTTGCCGATGGCATCCGCGACGATGGCGACGTTCGAGTCGTTCAGGCCCGCCACGCACATCCGGCCCGAACGCAGGATGTACACGCCGTGCACTTCGCGCAGCGCGTCGACCTGCGATACGGTCAGGCCCGTGTACGTGAACATCCCGCGCTGCTTCACGTAGCGTGTCAGCGCCTCGCCGCTGACGTGGTCGCGCAGGCCGTCATGGATCGACTGGCGCATCCGCGCGATGCGGCGGCACATCGCCGCCAGTTCCTCTTCCCACTGCTTGCGCAGCGCGGGTGTGCCGAGCACGGCCGCCACGACCTTCGCGCCGTAGGTTTGCGGGTTGCTGTAGTTCGAGCGCACGGCGCCGGCCAGCTGGCCGAGCACGCGGTCGACCGCGGCGGCATCCTCGCAGACGACGCTCAGGCCGCCCACGCGCTCGCCGTACAGCGAGAAATTCTTCGAGAACGAGTTCGCGACCAGTGCCGGCACGCCGCGGCGCGCCAGCTCGCGCACCGCGAACGCGTCGGCGTCGAGGCCTGCGCCGAAGCCCTGGTACGCCATGTCGACGAACGGCAGCAGCCCGCGCGCCTCGATCACGTCGATCAGCTTCTCCCACTGGCCTTCGTCGAGGTCGACACCGGTCGGGTTATGGCAGCACGCGTGCAGCAGCACGATGCTGCGCGCCGGCAGCGCGTCGATCGCCGCGAGCATCGCGTCGAACTTCAGGCCGCCCGTCGCCTCGTCGTAGTACGGGTACGTGTTCACCGTGAAGCCGGCGCGCTCGAAGATGAAGCGGTGGTTTTCCCAGCTCGGATCGCTGAGCCATACCTGCGAATCCGGGAAGTAGCGCTTCAGGAAATCGGCGCCCACCTTCAGTGCGCCGGAACCGCCGAGCGTCTGCAGCGTCGCGATGCGGCCGGCCGCGCGGGCCGGGTGATCGGCGCCGAACACGAGCGCCTGCACGGCATCGCGATACGCGGCCAGGCCGACCATCGGCAGATACGGCTTCGGCCCGCTGTCGCGCTGCAGCGCGGTTTCGGCTTCGCGAACGGCGCCCATCACCGGAATCCGGCCTTCGGCGTCGAAGTAGATGCCGATGCTCAGGTTGACCTTCTGGTCGCGCGGATCTTTCTGGAAGTTCTCGTTCAGCGTCAGGATCGGGTCGCCCGGGTACGCGTCGATGTGTTCGAACATGGCTTTATCGCTCTCGTTTGGAAGAATGATCGGTCGTGGCCTGCGTCAGCGTGCGGAGGCGCCGTCTTGCACCGCAAAGCCTGCATTCTTCTGACGGAAGCGATACCCGACCGCGAGCACCGCGAGCCAAACCGGGATCAGGTACACCGACAGGCGGAGATCCGGCGTCAGGTACATCACGACGAGAATGCCGGCCATGAATGCCAGGCACAGGTAATTCGTGAAAGGATAGCCCAGACTGCGGAAGGAAGTCTCCTCTCCGGCCGCGCGCTTCGCCTGGCGGAACTTCAGGTGGATCAGGGTGATCATCGCCCAGTTGATGATCAGCGCCGACACGACGAGGCCCATCAGCACCTCGAACGCCTTGCCCGGCATGAAGTAGTTGACCAGCACGCACACGCCGGTGGCGAGCGCCGACGCGCCGAGCGCCGCAAGCGGAATGCCGCGCTTGTTCACCGAGCACAGCACCTTCGGCGCGTTGCCCTGCTGCGCGAGGCCGAACAGCATCCGGCTGTTGCTGTACACGCCGCTGTTGTAGACCGACAGCGCGGCCGTCAGCACGACCACGTTCAGCACGTTGGCCACCATGTTGCTGCTCAGCGCATGGAAGATCAGCACGAACGGGCTGCCGCCGGTGACGACCTTTTCCCACGGATACAGCGACAGCAGCACCGCAAGCGCGCCGATGTAGAAAATCAGGATGCGGTAGATCACCTGGTTGGTCGCGCGCGGAATGCTGCGCTTCGGATCGTCGGCCTCGGCCGCGGTGATGCCGATCAGCTCCAGCCCGCCGAACGAGAACATGATGGCGGCCATCGACATCACGAGCCCCGACACGCCGTTCGGGAAGAAGCCGCCGTGCTGCCACAGGTTCCGGACGCTCGCCTCCGGCCCCGCATGGCCGCTCGCGAGCAGCCAGCCGCCGAAGCCGATCATCCCGACGATCGCGGCGACCTTGATGATCGAGAACCAGAATTCCGTCTCGCCGTACGACTTCACGCTTGCCAGGTTGAGCAGGTTGATCGCGACGAAGAACACCAGCGCCGACACCCAGGTGGGCACGCCGGGCCACCAGTACTGCACGTAGATCCCGACGGCCGACAGCTCGGCCATGCTGACGAGGATGTACAGCACCCAGTAGTTCCAGCCCGACAGGAAGCCGGTGAAGTGGCCGACGTACTTGTTGGCGAAGTAGCTGAACGAGCCGGCGACGGGCTCGTCGACGACCATCTCGCCGAGCTGGCGCATGATGAAGAACGCGACGACGCCGGCCACCGCATAGCCGAGCAGCACGGACGGGCCCGCCATCTTGATCGTCTGCGCGATGCCGAGGAACAGCCCCGTACCGAGCGCGCCGCCGAGCGCAATCAGCTGGATGTGCCGGTTCTTCAGCCCGCGCTTCAGGCCGTCGCTCTCGTTTCCAGAAACCATGTCTTCTCCACTCTGTCCGCCTCCGCCTGAAGCGGTGCGGCGCGCCTCGGTGTGCCGGGCGCTGTTTTGCTGTGCCGGGGCCGTTCGTGGAGCCGCCGGGTTGGGGACTGCAATCTTCGCGTGGCGGCGCCCGATTCGCGTCGGCGTGCCCGCCAGACCGGCCGCCGACCGTCGCCGCGCCCGCAGTGCTGCGTTCGCACACGAAAATCCGGCGTCAGTTTAGCGTCGCGACGGCGAAATCGGGTTTCGTAACCCGTTCATGCAAACCCTACATTATGAGATAAGATTGCATCCAGGAGACGAATGAGGAAACAAAAATGCATGAACCGGTTCTGGATCGCCTCGATCGCCACTTGCTCGCGATCCTGCAGGAGAACGGCCGCGCGTCGAACCTCGACCTGGCGAAGGCCGTCGGCCTGTCGCCCGCGCAAACGCTGCGCCGCCACCGGCGGCTGGAGGAGATCGGCGCGATCCGCCGCTATGAAACCCGGCTGTGCCCCGACACGCTCGGTTTCGGCGTCACCGCTTTCGTGCACGTGACGATGGAGCGCGGGCATATCCGCGACCTGTCGAAGTTCCAGAAACTGGTGTCCGATCTCGCGCAGATCCAGGAGTGCTTTTCGGTGACGGGCGACATCGACTACGTGTTGAAGGTCGTCGCGCACGACCTGAAGGGCTTGTCGCGGTTCCTGCTCGATACGCTGATGCGGATTCCGGGGGTAAGCGGCGTGCATTCGAGCGTGTGCCTCGACGAGATCAAGTGCACGAGTGCGATGCCGGTGGAGGGGTAAAGGCTGAAGCCGCGGGCCGCGCGCCCGGCCGGCCCGTTCACCGCACCGCTTCGAACGCACTGATCAGCAACGCGCCCGCCGCGATCACCACGCAACCGGCCGCCCGGCGCGGCGTCAGCCGCTCGCCGAGATACACGCGTGCGATCAGCGCCGCGAACACCACGCTCGTTTCCCGCAGCGCCGACACCGGCCCCATCGGCGCGCGATCCATCGCCCAGATCACGATGCCGTACGCGAGCGCCGCGAACACACCGCCGCATGCAGCCTTCGCCGTCTCGCCGACATCCTGCGTCAGCCGCAACGGCCCCGCCCGCAGCCGGTAATACGCGGCCATCATCGCGCCCGTCAGCACGAACATCCACGCGGTATAGCCGACCGTGTTGCCGCTTTCCCGCACGCCGATCCCGTCGACCACGCTGTAGGCCGCGATCGATACGCCGGTCGCGAACGCGGTCGGCAGTACCTGCATCGTCCGGTGCTTCGCGCCGCGTCCGCGCTCCAGGCCGATCGCCATGATGCCCGCACAGATCAGCATGAGCCCGCATTGCGCGCCGACGTTCAGGTGCTCGCCCGCGAACGCCGCCGCGCCGAGCGTGACGAGCAGCGGCGCGGTGCCGCGCGCGACCGGGTACGCGACGGTCAGGTCGCCGTGCTCGTACGCGCGCACCAGCAGCAGCGTATAGACGACGTGGAGCACGGCCGATGCGACGACACAGAGCCAGCTCGCGGGCGTGATCGGCGCCGCGGCCGGCAGGAACAGCACCGCGAACAGCCCGATCGCGATCTGCAGCACCGTGGCCGACCGCAGCCGGTCGCCGCTGCTGCGGACGAGCGCGTTCCATGACGCATGCAGGAACGCCGCACACAGAACCGCAAACAGAACGGGGATCGGCACGATGAATGCTCGCTGACGGTCGGCTACGCGAAATCGTCGCCGCAGGGCGTTCATCGTATGAATCCGTCATCCGATTGTCAAAAAACCGGCACTGCGCGGCACCTTGCTCGAACCGCTCGGCAGCGCCCTTTCGTCCGCCCCGCGCGGCATCCGCGGCAGTGGCGCCACGCGCAGCGCCGTGTGACGCAAAGCTGGCATGTGGTTCGCCCCTTTCCGTTCTCTTTCGCGCCGCATGCCGCCGTAATGAAATCGATACCGCAGCGCAACCCTCGCGAAATCACTCCGTCCCCATATCTTCATACGGGGCTGTTTCAATGCGCGTGCTCTCTCGCGAGTTCCGCGCCGAACCGACACGGCGACGGGGCCGCTCCCACCATCGAAGACCTTACCTGGAGTTTCCCGATGTTCCGTCAAGCCTTGCTCGTCACCGCCTGCGCAGCCGCAGCGCTGGCGCTGTTCGCCTGCGGCGGCAGCGACGATCCCGCGTCGACGCCTGCCGTGTCGTCGCAGGATGCGCTGCAGACCGCCACGCCGATCAAGCACGTCGTCGTGATCTACGGCGAAAACATCTCGTTCGACCACTACTTCGGCACCTACCCGAACGCGACGAATCCGTCGGGCGAACCGGCGTTCACCGCCAAGGCCGGCACGCCGGCGCCCAACGGCCTGACGGGCACGCTGCTCACCGCGAACCCGAACTTCACGAACACGGCCAACGGCACCGACGCGGCGAACCCGTTCCGCCTCGACCGCACGCAGGCCGCGACCGCCGACCAGAACCACGCGTACACGGCCGAGCAGCAGGCCGAGGACAACGGCCTCGCCGACCTGTTCCCGAAATACACGGGCAAAGGCTCGTCCGGCGGCGCCGGTGCGTTCGGCACGAAGGGCCAGGTGATGGGCTACTTCGACGGCAACACCGTGACGGCACTGTGGAACTATGCGCAGCGCTTCGCGATGAGCGACAACACGTTCACGACGGTCTACGGCCCGTCGACGCCGGGCGCGCTGAACGTCGTGTCGGGCCAGACCAACGGGATGCAGATCGTCAAGACGTCGAAGCAGCCGTCGACGCTCGCCGCCAGCTCGTACTACATCAACGACGGCCAGGGCGGCTTCACGATGATCAACGACGTCGACCCGGGCTTCGACGTGTGCTCGAGCACGACCGACCAGGCAATGATGACCGGCAAGAACATCGGCGACCTGCTGAACGGCGCGAAGATCACGTGGGGCGGCTTCATGGGCGGCTTCAACCTGTCGACGACGAACGGCAACGGTACGACGGGCTGCGCGCGCAGCACGGTCGCCACCGCCGTGAACGCCGCGACGGCCGACTACATCCCGCACCACAACTGGTTCCAGTACTACGCGTCGACCGCGAACCCGCAGCACACGCGCCCGAGCTCGGTCGCGGCGATCGGTTCGAGCCTCCAGACCGACGGCAAGACCGCCGAGCCCGCGAACCACCAGTACGACACGGACGACTTCTTCGCCGCCGTGAAGGCCGGCAACTTCCCGTCGGTCAGCTACCTGAAGGCCCCGGCCGCGCAGGATGCACACGCGGGCTATTCGGATCCGCTCGACGAGCAGGCGTTCGTGACGAAGGTCGTCAACTTCCTGCAGCAGCAGCCGGACTGGCAGAACACGGCCGTGATCGTCACCTATGACGACTCGGACGGCTGGTACGACCACGTGTACACGGCGCCGACCCGCGCGTCGTCGGACCCGGTCGACCAGCTGAACGGCAGCGGCAAGTGCGGCACCGGCGGCACCACCGGCGTGAACGGCACGACCGTGAACGGCCGTTGCGGCCCGGGCGTGCGCATCCCGCTGATCGTGATCTCGCCGTACGCGAAGCAGAACTACGTCGACCACACGATGCTCGACCAGTCGTCCGTCGTGCGCTTCATCGAGGACAACTGGCTCGGCGGCCAGCGCATCGGCGGCGGTTCGTTCGATGCGACGGCAGGCGACCTGCGTGCGCTGTTCGACTTCACGTCGAAGCCGAACACGACGCCGCTGTATCTCGACCCGACGCTCGGCACCGCATTGAGCGCGGCACCGGCGATCTGACCGCGACTGCATGACCGCATGGCCGGCGCCTCACGCGCCGGCCGTTTCCGTTTAACGCGCCGCTGCGTGCGGCGCCCGATTTCCGACCGACAGCATGACAGCTCGCCCTGCGTTCCCGTCTCCCGACACCCCCGGCACCCGCGCGCCGCGCACGCCTTCCCGCCTCCTGCGCCGCGCGGCGTTCGCGATCGGCGCCGCCGTGCTCGGCTACGGCGCGTTCGCGATCGCGTTCCCCGCGCAGGTGCCGGCTGCGATCGGCACCGTCGTCGCCGACTGGACCGGCGCGAACCCGGATCCGGTCGTGCTGCAGCGGCCCGCCGCGCAGCCGCTGTCGGCGGTCGCGCAGCTCGGCCGTGCGCTGTTCGCCGATCCGTCGCTGTCGGCGTCGGGCAAGCAGTCGTGCGCGTCGTGCCACAGCCCCGATCATGCGTACGGCCCGCCGAACGCGCTCGACGTGCAGCCGGGCGGCCTCGCGATGACGCAGCAGGGCTATCGCCCGCCGCCGTCGCTGATGTACCTGTACCGCCAGCCGAACTTCAGCATCGGCCCCGATGCCGGTGAAAACGACGCCGCGCCGACCGTCGCGCAGCAGGCCGCGTCGGCGGCCGGCGTCGTCAAGGCGCAGAAGGTGGCCGGCACGTCGGCCGCGCCGCAGCTCGTACCGCAGGGCGGGATGTTCTGGGACGGCCGCGCCGATACGCTGCAGCAGCAGGCGTTCGGCCCGCTGCTCAATCCGGTCGAGATGGCGAACGCGAACATCGACGACGTCGCGCGCAAGCTCGCGCAGTCGCCGCACCGCGCGCAGCTCGAGCAACTGTTCGGCGCGCGCGTGTTCGACAGCCCGCAGCTCGCGGTGTCGGAGGCGATGTTCGCGATCGCGCGCTACCAGGTCGAGGATCCGTCGTTCCACCCGTACGACAGCAAGTACGACCGCTGGCTCGAAGGCCGTGCGCGGCTGACGCAGGCCGAGCTGCGCGGGCTGCGCCTGTTCAACGATCCGGACAAGGCGAATTGCGCCGGCTGCCACCTGTCGAAGCCCGGCAAGGACGGGCTGCCGCCGATGTTTACCGACTACCAGTACGAGGCGCTCGGTGCGCCGCGCAACAAGGAACTGGCGCAGAACCGCAACCCGGCGTTCTACGATCTCGGCGTGTGCGGACCGTTCCGCGACGACCTGAAGGACCAGACGCAGTATTGCGCGATGTTCCTGACGCCGACGCTGCGCAACTCGGCGACGCGCCACGTGTTCTTCCACAACGGCGTGTTCCATACGCTCGACCAGGTGATGGCGTTCTACAACGAGCGCAGCATCTCGCCGCAGAAGTTCTATTCGCGAGGCGCGGACGGCAAGGTCGACGAGTACGACGACATCCCGCCGAAATATCGCGCGAACGTCGACGTGACCGATGCGCCGTTCGACCGCAAGCCGGGCGACAAGCCCGCGATGACGGCGCAGGATATCAAGGATATCGAAGCGTTCCTCGGCACGCTGAACGACGAGCCGGTGCAGCACTGAGCACCGGTTGAGCGCCGTGCCGGGTCAGCGGCGCGCGCGGATGCAGAGGAAGGCCGGGGCCAGCGACAGCTCCGCGTGGAGCCGCTCCGACGCGGCCTTCATCTCGGGCAGCGGCTTCGGCTCGACGAACCGGTCGAGCCGCCAGCCGCCGTCGGCCACTGCGTTCAGGATGTCGGCCAGCGGCCGCCGCCACGCTTCGACATAGGGTTTCGGTTCGCCGAAACCCGACCAGTGAAAGCCGAAGCGGGACGTATCGAAATACGTGCCCTCGCCACGCGTGCGTTCGTCCATCCAGTCGCGCATCGGATGCGCCATCGAAAACACGAGCGTGGCGCCCGGCCGCGCGACACGCCGGAATTCGCGCAGCGTCGGCGCAAGATCGCGCACGTAGTCGAACGCGAGCGAACACACGATCTTGTCGAATGCTTCGTCGCGCAACCAGGCGAGCGGCCCCTCCAGATCGCCCTCCACGATGTCGACCGAGAGGCCCGCGCAGCGCGCTTTCGCAAGCGCGACCATCTCCGGCGTGACGTCGAACGCATGCACCGTCGCACCGCGGCGTGCGAGGTGTGCGCTGCCGATGCCGGGCCCGCAGCCGGCATCGAGCACCGCCAGGCCGTCGACGTCGCCGAGCAGCGCCAGCGTTGCGGGACGTTCGTAGAGCGCGTTGTGCGCCTTCGTCGGTGCGATATCCGCATAGCGTTGCGCGAAGCTCGCGTAAGCCTGGCGGCTGGGTGGGTCGTTCGGATCGGTCATGCGGCCTCCGTCGGTAGCATCCGGGCGTGTCGATTCTGCCCGATCGGACGGCGGATGGCGACCTGCCTTCGTGCCCGCGTCAGGACAGGCTGTCGAGCAGCCGATACCAGGCAACCCCGGCCGCGATATAGAAGCGCTGCAGCCCGTGAAACGGAATCGGGCGGATCGGCGTAACCCGGAACGGCAACGGCAATTGCGCATCGCCGGACAGGTGCGCGGCCAGGTGCTTGCCGAGCGTCGTCGCCATCGCGATGCCGCGCCCGTTGTAGCCGAGCGCGATCGTCACCCCCGGCGCGGGTTCGTGCACGTGCGGCAGGAAATCCGCGGTGATCGCGACGCGCCCCGCCCAGCGATATTCGAACCGGACGCCCTTCAGTTGCGGATACAGCAACGTTGTCGCGCGCTCGAGATGGCGCCAGTCACTTGTCGCACGCGGTTCCGCGAACGGGCCGCGGCCGCCCATCAGCAGGCGACCGGCCGCGTCGCGGCGAAAGTACAGCAGCAGACGGCGGGCATCCGATGCGACCTCGCCGCCGGCGAGGATGTCGCGACCGAGATCCGGCGGAAGCGGTTGCGTCGCGACGATGAAACTGTTCGCGGCGATCACCGACTGGCGCAAGCCAGGCCACAGCCCATCCGTGTAGCCGTTGGTCGCGATCACGACGCGCTCCGCCGACAGCGTCGCGCCGCCGGGCGTCGCGATTCGCCAACGACCGTCTGCACGCGTCAGCCCGACGGCGCGCGTCAGCCCGTGCACGACCGCCCCGCTTGCCTGCGCGGCGCGCACGAGGCCCCGGGTATAACTGAGCGGCTGCACGCTGCCCGCGCGGCGATCGATCCAGCCGCCCGCATACGCGCGCGTGCCGAGCCGACGCGCGACGTCGTCGCGGCCCAGCACGTCGACCGGCGCGCCACGCGCGGCCCACTGCTGCGCACGGCGTGCGACCGTATCGAGCATGGCGTCGGTCGGCGCAGGCTGGATCCAGCCGTCGCGACGCGCGTCGCAGTCGATCGCGTGCCGCGCGATCAGGTCGAACACCGTGTCGGCCGCGCCGCCGACGATGCCGGCAAGCTGCTCGCCGGCCGTGTCGCCGAACCGGCGCACCAGTTCGTCGGGGTCGTATTTCAGCCCGGGGATCACCTGCCCGCCGTTGCGGCCCGATGCGCCCCAGCCCGGCTGCGCGCCGTCGATCACGCGCACGTTCACGCCACGTTCGGCCAGATGGAGCGCGGTCGACAGGCCGGTAAATCCTGCTCCGACGACCGCCACGTCGCACGACACGGATGCGTCGAGCGCGGGCGTATCGGGCGCCGGCCCGGCGGTCGCCGCCCACAGCGAATCCGGCCACTGGGATTCGGGCCATCCGGGTACCGCGTTCCTTGCGCTCATGTTCGATCCGGGTTGTCGGTGCCGTCCGATGCGAGCAGACGACGCAGGAATTCCTGCGTGCGGGGATGTTTCGGCTGCGTGAGCACGTCGCGCGCCGGCCCGCTTTCGCAGATGATTCCGTCGTGCAGGAAGCACACGCGATCGGCCACCTCGCGCGCAAACGCCATTTCGTGCGTGACGACCACCATCGTCATCCCGTCCCGCGCGAGCCCGCGCATCACGCCGAGCACTTCGCCGACGAGCTCCGGATCGAGTGCCGACGTCGGCTCGTCGAACAGAATCGCCTGCGGCTCCATCGCCAGTGCGCGTGCGATCGCGACGCGCTGCTGCTGCCCGCCCGACAGCTCCGACGGATAGGCATTCATCCGGTGCGCGAGCCCGACCTTGTCGAGCAGCGCGCGGGCCTGCTCGCGCGCTTGCGCGGCCGGCATGCGCCGCACGTGCACCGGCCCTTCCATCACGTTCTCGAGCGCCGTGCGGTGCGAGAACAGGTTGAAGCGCTGGAACACCATGCCGACCCGCATCCGCAGCGCGTGGATCCGCTTCGAATGCGCGTCGACCTTCATCCCGTCGATCGTGATCGCGCCTTCATCGTAGGTCTCGAAGCCGTTGATGCAGCGCAGGACGGTCGATTTGCCCGAGCCGGACGGCCCGATCAGGCACACGACCTCGCCCTGCTGCACGTCGAGGCTCACGCCCTTCAGCACTGCGTGCTGCTCGAATCGCTTGTGTATCGAATCGATCCGGATCATGCGCCTCTCCTCAGTGCGAGCCGCTTGCCGAGCCGGTTCACGCCGAACATCAGCGGCAGGCCGAGCGCGAGATACAGCAACGCGACGAGCGTATAGACGCTCATGTTCTGGAACGTCGACGACGCGATCAGCTGGCCGGCGCGCGTGATTTCGGCGACCGTGATCGTCGACGCCACCGATGAATCCTTCAGCAGCATCACGAGCGTGTTGCCGTACGGCGGCAGCGCGATGCGGAACGCCTGCGGCAGCACCACGCGCCGCATGATCATCGGGCCGCGCATGCCGATCGCGTGCGCGGCCTCGATCTGGCCGCGGTCGATCGCCTCGATGCCGGCACGGAAGTTCTCGGCCTGATACGCCGAGTAGGCGATGCCAAGTCCGAGCACGCCGGCCTGGAACGCCGACAGTTGCACGCCGAGGTCGGGCAACACGAAGTACATGTAGAACAGCTGCACGATGATCGGCAGCCCGCGGATCACGTTGACGATCGTACCGCCGGCCGTCGACACGGCACGATTGCGCGATACCTTCATCAACGCGAGGACCAGCCCGAGCACCGAGCTGAGCACGAACGCGCATGCGGTGATCTCGATCGTGACCACCGCGCCCTTCAACAGGATCGGCAGGAAATCGATCGCATTCTGAAAAAACATGAGGTCTCCTATGCGACGGCCGGACAGCCCGCCGCTGGGGATGCCCGCGACGTGCGGGCGATACCGGCCGGGAATCGAATGCCGACGCTCAGCTCATGTGCCACTTCTGCAGGATCTGCTGCAGCGTGCCGTCGCCCTTCATCTTGCGGATTGCACCGTTGAGCTGCTCGAGCGTCGCGGTGTCGCCCTTGCGCACGATGAAGCACACCTGCCCCTTCACGACGCTCTGGTATTCGGGCACGAGCCGCACCTGGCGGTTGACGCCGTGCTCGATCTGGTACGCGACGATCGGCTGGTCGGCGAAGCCGGCCTTGATGCGCCCGAGCGCGACATCGCGCATGATGTCGGCGATCGAATCGTAGGTCCGGACTTCCTTGAAGATGCCCTTCTTGTTGAGCGCGTCGACGAACGCCGTGCCGACCTGCGCGCCGACCACCTGGTCCTTGAAATCGTCCATCGACGTATAGCGGCCCGGGTCGTCGGCCTTCACGATCAGGCCTTCGCCGAATGAGTAGACGGTGTCGGAGAAATCGACGACCTGCTGGCGCGCCGGCGTCTTCAGCATCGCGGCCGAGATGATGTCGATCTTCTGCGTGGTGAGCGACGGAATCAGCGCCGAGAACACGGTCTGCTGCACGTCGACGCGAAACCCGGCCGACTTCCCGGCTGCCGTGATCGCATCGACCATCATCCCCTGGATCGAATTGCTCTTGACGTCGAGAAACGTGAACGGCACGCCGGTGGCCGTCGCGCCGACCTTCAGCGTCGGCTCGGCCGCCACGGCGCTCGCCGAAGCCGTGGAGAGTGCGATACAGGTGGCGAAACCGGCGGCCAGTGCGCCGAACCGCTTGATGAACGGAACCATGGTGACTCCTTCTCGAATAATCCGGGGCGCCGGCCGGTCGCTGATCGACACTGCGACGATGGCTTGATCTTAAAACGAATCAAAAATATCGCAAATAGATTTTTGCGTATCGATATTCGATACGCTATGATGCAATATCGAATCGATTCCGCTCCTCGCCATGGAAACGTCGCCCGACCAAGCAAACGATCTGCTGTTCAACCAGTCGCTGGAAAAAGGGCTGAACGTGCTGCGCGCGTTCAGCGCGAAACGGCGCACGATGACGCTGGCGGAAGTGGCCGACGCGGCGGGGATGACGAAAAGCTCGGCGCAGCGGATGGTCTATACGCTCGAGAAGCTCGGCTACATCCGCAAGCATCCGGTCACGCGGCGTTACCAGCTCACGCCGCACGTGATGCGGATCGGCTTCAACTATCTCGCGGCCGACACGTTGATCGACGTCGCGAATCCGTTCCTGTCCGAGCTCACCAACCTGACCGGCGAAACCACCAACCTCACCGAGCCGGACGAGGACGAAATGGTGTACGTCGCGCGTTTCGTGTCGACGAAGTTCGTGCCGATCCACATGCCGATCGGCAGCCGCATCCCGATGTACTGCACCGGCAGCGGCCGCGCGTTCCTGAGCGCGTTGCCGCCCGGCGACGCACGCGCGCGGCTCGACGGCATGGCGCGCACGCCGCATACGCCGCGCACGGTCACGGCGCTCGACGATCTCGTCGCGCTGCTCGACAGCGCACGGCAAGAGGGCTACGCAACCAACCAGGAAGAACTGTTCATCGGCGATATGTCGATCGCGGCGCCGGTGCTCGGCAGCCAGGGGCACCCCGTCGCGGCCGTGCACGTGGTTGCGCCGACGAGCCGCTGGACGTTCGACGACGCGCGCCGCAAGCTCGCGCCGGCCGTGATCGACTGCGCGCGCGGCATCAGCAATTCGATCCGGACGCTCGAATAGCGTCGGAGAAATGACGCACGGCGCGCCGTTGCATTGCGCAACGGCGTTCGGTCGCTATTGCGGCTTCGGCGAATGCCCGGTTCGATAGGTACTGTTCGGGCGCAATACAAGCTTCTTCGCTGCGGCGTCCAGTTCCTTGCCGTGATACAGATCGATGCATTTCAGGAAGTCGAACTTCACATCCCTGACCTCCGATTCAACAACCGGATTCCGATAATCGCGGGCCAGATACTTCGAGACCAGCGCGTGAATGACGTCCGGCGCACGCTCCATGTCGTAGTAGGTCCAGTCGCGCAACGCGCTGGTGCTGCTGCCGATGTCCTTGCTCACGCCGGGCTCGCGCTTGTAAGCGGTAGCCAGGCAGTTGGCGAGCACCATGTCCTTGAAATTCTGGATGTAAGTCCGTGAACCGGCCTCCGGCGACGCTTGTGCGGCGTCCTTCACCACGGCTATCGCCGGTTGAAACACGAAGCAGGCCAACGCGGCAGCGACCCAGGCTTCCCTCATGACAGACTCCAAAAATTTGCGCGATCGGTACGATACCGCGCACCCGGCTCGTTGAAGTAGCAATGGTCGTAACACGTGCGCCCGTTGAATAGTGTGGCGTGGCCCTGTGCGTCGCTCCATCCCGACACCTCGAACAGGATGACACCCTGTCGCCCTGCGAGCGACCCGCCGTTTGATGGTGGATATTCGACGCGCTCGGCTTTCCCCCACCGTTGTTCGAGAAAACGAATCAAATCCCTGACACGAAAAAAGTATTGCCGATCGTCTCCGCCCGATACCGTTTGCCCGGGGATTCGCGGCATCACCATCCCTGCTTCGCCGAGGATATAACTCATCCTCACCGCGCAAGTATTGCTCCAACGCTGTGTCGGATCCGGATTGTTGACGTTCTTCTCGACGTATCCACCTATCACTTTCGCGACGCGCGCACCGGAATTTGCAGGATCGTAGATTCGCTGAGATGCCGCCCATGCAACGGCAAACGATGGTCGTTTCATTTCGGCTCCTTATTGTTGAGATGAATTCGACTCGAGGAAATGCATCGAAGGCTCGCGACTGCTCATGTCCCGGATACCTTCGAAATCGAATCAAGGCGTCAGAGCGCACGAATTGAAAGTTTTTCGTAATACTTGAATTTCCCGGACGCCGATTCCTTTCTACTTCCCCGCGTTTTCCCCGATCCCGTTCCACTTGACTCGATGCCTTCCATCGTCAACACTTCGCACATCACAAGTGTGATCACACATCACAGATCAAACCCCGGAGAACCCGTCTTGGCGCCTCGTATCGTCCCGCCCGCACTGAAAACCGTTGAACAGGAAACGATGGCCGACAAGGTCTACCAGCAACTGCGCGAAGCGCTGATGAGCGGCCGTTTCGCGCCCGGCCAGGCGTTGAGCCTGCGCAGCGTCGCGGAGGCCGTCGGCTCGTCGACGATGCCCGTACGCGCCGCACTCACGCGGCTGCGTGCCGAGCGCGCGCTGGTCGACGGCCCGAATCGCGCGCTCGTCGTGCCGCCGATGACGCTCGACATGCTCGACGAGTTGCGCGACGTGCGTATCGCACTCGAAGGCTGCATCGCCGAACGCGCGTGCGGACGCATGAGCGACGCGCATATCGCGGCCGTGCGCAAGACCTGCGAGACGATGCAGGCGCACGTCGAAGCCGGCCGCTCGCGCGCTTACCTGCAAAGCAATTTCGCGTTCCACAGCGCGATCTACGCGCATGGCGCAAGCGAAAGCACGCTCGCGATCGTCGAGAACCTGTGGATGCGCGTCGGGCCGTTCCTCAACATGGTCGCGCTCGACATCCCGCACATGCGGCGCTCGATGGATGCGCACCGCGCAATCGTCGATGCGCTCGAACGCCGCGACGGCGCCGGCGTGCGGGCCGGCATCGCACTCGATATCGGCGGCGCCGCGCACGATCTCGCGGAGACGCTGCGGGCCGAACAGACACCGCGGACCGTGAACGCCAAGCCGTAGCGACCGCTTGCCGCGGGCGCCCGATCGCAAGCGGCCGCGATCCCACAACATCAACGATGGAGACAACCCGGCATGACAGCTTCCGACCTGCTGAAACCCTATGACGGCCTGCGCGTCCTCGTGACAGGAGGTGCATCGGGCATCGGCCTCGAAATCGCCGACGCATTCGCCGAATGCGGCGCACGCGTGCATGTCTGCGATGCATCGCAAGCCGCGATCGCGGCGCTCGCGGACCGGCCGCCGCGTGCCAAGGCCGCCTCGATCAGCGCGACGCTGGCCGACGTATCCGACCCGGCCGCCGTCGAACACGTGTTCGCCGACGTATCGGCCAGGCTCGGCGGCCTCGACGTGCTGGTCAACAACGCGGGCATCGCCGGCCCGACGGGCGGCATCGACGAAATCGACCCCGTGCAGTGGGAGCAAACCGTCGCGATCAATCTCAACGCGCAATTCCAGTTCGCGCGCCGCGCGGTGCCGCTGCTGCGCGGCTCGAAACACGGCGGCGCGATCATTGCGATGTCGTCGGTTGCAGGCCGGCTCGGTTACGCGTTCCGCACACCGTATGCGGCAACGAAATGGGCCGTGGTCGGCCTCGTGAAGAGCCTCGCGATCGAACTCGGGCCGCTCGGCATCCGCGTGAACGCGATCCAGCCCGGCATCGTGCGCGGCCCGCGGATGCGCCGCGTGATCGACGCGCGGGCGCAGCAGCTCGGCATCGGTTACGACGAGATGGAGAAGCGCTATCTGGAGAAGATCTCGCTGCGGCGCATGACCGACCCGGCCGAGATCGCCGCAACTGCGCTGTTCCTGTGCTCGCCGGGCGGGCACGGGATCACCGGGCAGGCAATCTCCGTCTGCGGCAACGTCGAAGTGCTCTGACACCTCCTGCATCGTTCACCGAAAGGAATCCATCCGTGGCAAACGCTCGCAAAGTCATCATCACCTGTGCGCCGACCGGCGCGATCCATACGCCGTCGATGTCGCCGTACCTGCCCGTGACGCCGCACGAGATCGAAACGGCCGCCGTCGCGGCCGCGCAGGCCGGCGCGGCCATCCTGCACCTGCATGCACGCAACCCGTCCGACGGCAAGCCGACGCAGGATCCTGCCGTGTTCGCCGAATTCCTGCCGCGCATCAAGGCGCAAACGGATGCGGTGATCAACCTCACGTCGGGCGGCAGCCCGCACATGACGGTCGACGAACGGCTCCAGCCCGCGCTGCATTTCCAGCCCGAGGTCGCGTCGCTCAACATGGGCTCGATGAACTTCGGGCTGTACCCGATGCTCGAGCGCTTTCGCGAACTGAAGCATCCGTGGGAACGCGAACATCTCGAGAAGAGCCGCGACCTCGTGTTCAAGAACACCTTTGCCGACATCGAGACGATCCTCACGCGCTGCGGCGCGAACGGCACACGTTTCGAATTCGAGTGCTACGACATCTCGCATCTGTACAACCTCGCGCATTTCGTCGACCGCGGGCTCGCGAAGCCGCCGTTCTTCGTGCAAAGCGTGTTCGGCCTGCTCGGCGGGATCGGCGCGCACCCGGAGGACCTGATGCACATGCACCGCACGGCCGACCGCCTGTTCGGCAGCGATTATGTGTGGTCGATCCTCGGCGCCGGCCGCAACCAGATTCCGCTTGCGACGATCGGCGCTGCGCAAGGCGCGAACGTGCGCGTCGGGCTCGAGGATTCGCTATGGATCGTGCCGGGCAAGCTCGCCGAATCGAGCGCCGCGCAGGTACTGAAAATGCGCCAGGTGCTCGAAGGCCTGTCGCTGGAGATCGCGACGCCGGCCGAGGCGCGCGCGATGCTCGCACTCAAGGGCGGCGACGCGGTGAATTTCTGATCGCCGGGTCGCCCCCAACACCAGAACCCGCAAGCGCAGTGACAAGGCGCCGGCCCGGCCCGAGCCGGCCGGCGCCAGGACGCCCTTCATCGCCCCGCTCCGTTCGAGCGCTGCCGGCGCGGCTCCGTCGTCTGCCCATCCGCTGCATGCCCTGCAGCGGCATCTGCCGAACGCGGCGCGCCGTGCTTGCCGTGTGCGCCGCGTTCGCCCTTACCGGAGTCGTCCGCATGTCCACTCATCACGCTCATGCCCTGCCTTCCGCCACCGGCGACGCAAGCGCGTCGCTCAACCGGCTGCTGTTCCGCAAACTGATGCCCCTGCTGATCGCCGCGTACGTGATCAGCTTTCTCGACCGCACCAACATCGCGTTCGCCAAACATTCGATGGGCGTCGACCTCGGCATTTCATCGGCCGCGTACGGGCTCGGTGCCGGGCTGTTCTTCCTGACCTATGCGCTCTTCGAGATCCCGAGCAACCTGATCATGCATCGCGTCGGTGCGCGCTTCTGGATCACGCGGATCATGATCACGTGGGGCGCGCTGTCGGTCGCGATGGCGTTCGTCAGCGGCGAGACGTCGTTCTACGTGATGCGCCTGCTGCTCGGGGCGGCCGAAGCCGGCCTGTTTCCCGGCGTGATGCTGTACCTGACGTACTGGTTCGGCCGCGAGGAGCGTGCGCGCGCAACCGGCTACTTCCTGCTCGGCGTCTGCATCGCCAACATCGTGGGCGGGCCGCTGGCCGGCGCACTGATCGAGCTCGACGGCACGCTGGGTTTCCACGGCTGGCAATGGCTGTTCGTCGTCGAAGGCATTCCGGCAATCCTGCTCGCGTTCGTCGTGTGGACACGGTTGCCGGATCGACCGAGCGCCGCGCCGTGGCTCTCTCCGGAAGCCGGCCGTGCACTCGAGCGTACGCTGGCTGCGGAACAGGACGCGGGCGTCGCCGCACGGGGCGGTCACGCGTTCGGCGCGGCATTGCGCGATCCGCAGATCTGGCTCGCGATCTTCGTGTACTTCTGCCACCAGTTGACCATCTACACGGTGATCGTCTTCCTGCCGGGCATCATCGGTGCGTCAGGACGCTTCTCCCCGTTCGCGGTCGGGTTGCTGACTGCGCTTCCGTGGCTCGCCGCAGCGCTCGGGGCCGGGATGCTTCCGCGCTTCGCGCGCGAGTCGCATCACGCCCGCCGGATGCTGTGTGCGGGGCTGGTCGTGATGGCGATCGGGATGGTCGGCGCCGCGCATGCGTCGCCGGTTACGGGGCTGCTCTGCGTGTGCGTGGCCGCGTCCATGTTCTTCGTCGTTCAGTCGATCGTCTTCACGTTTCCCGCGTCGCGGCTCGCCGGTCGTGCCCTGGCCGGGGGGCTCGGACTCGTGAATACGTGCGGGTTGCTCGGCGGTTTCGTCGGGCCGACCGTCGTCGGCGCGATCGAACAGGCGACCGGCAATGCGAAAAACGGGTTGACGCTGCTGGCAGCCGCACTCGTCGTCGCGGCGTTCGCGAGCCTCGCATTGCGTCACGGGCACGAGCGGCCCGACGCGCCGTAGCGCGACGGCAATCCGAAGGCCGGCTGGATCCAGGCTGGTGCGATGCGGGCTTCGCCACCCCGCCCGCATCGCACCTCGCGCCGTCAGAACAGATACATCCCCGCGACGAACACGACGCCCGAGAACAGCAGCGTCGTCACGCAATACCCCATGATGTCGCGCACGCCGAGCCCGGCGATCGCCAGCGCGGGCAGCGCCCAGAACGGCTGCGCCATGTTGGTCCACGCCTCGCCGTATGCAATCGCCATCGCGGCCTTGCCGAGATCGGCGCCGAGCGCTTGCGCTGCCGGCATCACGAACGGGCCCTGCACGACCCAGTGGCCGCCGCCGGACGGCACCGCGAAATTGATCACGGCCGAGCTCAGGAACGCGAGCAGCGGGAACGTATGCACGTTCGCGATATCGACGAACCACTTCGTGATCACGCCCGCGAGCCCCGAGTGATCCATCAGCGCCTGGATGCCCGCGTAGAACGGGAACTGAATCATGATCCCCGACGCGCCGCGCGCCGCACCGGCCACCGCGCGCGCATAGGCCATCGGCGTACGGTGCAGCAGGATGCCGGCGGCGAGGAATGCGAGGTTCACGGTGTCGATGTCGAGCGCGAAGCCCTTCTGCACGAACTTCAGCACGAGGAACGCCGCACACAGCGCCGCGACGAGAACCGACAGCGCGCGGCTCTCCTCCATCCGCTCCGCGAATGTCGCATCGGGCCCGAGCTGGCGCTCGACGCTCGGCGGTTCAGCCAGCAGCGCCGGATCGACGCTGACGACGTCGCCCGGCTTCGGCATCATCATCCGCGCGAGGAACGGCAGCATCACGATCAGCCCGATCGTGATGAACGCGTTGTAGCCGGTGAAGATCGTGTGCGACACGGGAATCAGCCCGATGGTCTTCTCCATCGGATTGCCCTTCGTGGCCGCGACGAGCGGAACCGAACCCGACAATCCACCGTGCCAGCTCAGGAAGCCCATGTACGCGGATGCGACGAGCAGCCGGTAATCGCTGCCGGCGACACGACGCGCCACTTCGCGTGCAAGCATCGCGCCGAGCACGAGGCCGAAGCCCCAGTTGATCGCGCACGCGAGCGCGCCGACGAACGTGACGAGCATCACGCCCTGCCCCGGCGTGCGCGCGGTGCTCGCGAGCGCGACGAGCATGCGCTTCACGGGCGGCGAGCTTGCGAGCGCATGGCCGGTGACGAGAATCATCACCATCTGCATCGAGAACGCGAGCAGGTTCCAGAAACCCGAACCCCACATCGTCGTGAGCTGCACGGGCGTATTCGGCGTGAGGCCAAACGCGAGCGCGAACGTGACGATCGTCAGCAGGATCGCGAAAATCAACGGGTCGGGCAACACGCGGTGGACCACCTGCGTGAAAAAGCGGGAAATACGCTGAATCAACTTGAGCTCCTCGTTTCCTGATAGGGACATCCGCGCGTGTCGTTGTTGGTTGAGGCGCGGAAACGCGCGGATTCTTGCACAGAACCGGCGGACGCGCTTTGGCGCGCGCGGTTCCGATCGCGTGCAGGCGCGAAGTGGAAACGGGGAGGAAAACGGCGACCGGCGATGCAGACGGCACCGCCGGTGAAAAGGTCGGATGCGTGTACGTTAACGAGCGGCCGTCGCAGATGTGCTCACGGTCGCAACCGCATTCGCCCGCTGCTCCGCCAGCCGCTGCGCGAACCGGTACGCAACGAGCGAGCCGGCCACGGCCAGCAGCATCGGCACGAGGCTGTCGTGATCCGCGCGCGTGAATTCGAGCAGCAGGACGACCGCCGTGATCGGCATCTGCATCGACGCGGCGAGAAACGCGGTGGCGCCGATGAGCGCACACCCGCCGATCGACGCGCCCGGCCACACGAGGCTCCACAGCCCGCCGAGCACAACGCCAAGGAGCGCGCCGTTCGCGAGGCCCGGCGTCAGCAGGCCGCCTTCCGCGCCCGCCCGCAGGCTGCCGGCCTCGATCAGCACTTTCAGCGCGAGCAGCGCCGCGGCGAGGCCGATCGTCAGCGTGCCGTCGAAACCCAGCGACGCCGGGCCCTTGCCGTTGCCGAGCAATTGCGGAAACCGCATCGCGAGCACGCCGATCACCGCAAAGTTGACCAGCGCGAGCACGGGCAGCCGCCAATCTTTCGGCGCGGTCGCCCGGGCACGCGTCGTGAGCCGCACGAAGCCGTACGCGGCGAAGCCGAACAGCGGCCCGCAGACGATCGACCACGCCACCAGCGGCGTGCTCAGCACGAACGGCGGCACCGTGTACTGGTGTTCGTTGCCGAGGCCGATCCACGCAACGGCCGCCGCGATCGCCGACGTCGCGACCGCGATGACCAGCGCACGCAGTTCGAACGTGCCGAGCAGCACTTCGAGCACGAAGATCGCGCCGCCGAGCGGCACGTTATAGACGGCCGCCAGGCCCGCGCCGGCGCCACACGCGACCATCAGCCGGCAATCGTCGGGCGTGAGCCCCGCTGCGTGCGCCAGCCGCCCGGCAAACAGCGAACCGATCTCGCGCGGCGCGACTTCGCGGCCGAGCGGCGAGCCGAGCGCGACGGTGACGATCTGCAGCAGCGCGTGAACCGTCGTACTGACGAACGGCATCCGCGGATCGGCCGCGCGCACCGCGCGGCGGATGCTGACGAGCGGCCGGCCATACCGGTACAGCGCCCACCAGCCGCCGCCCGCGACGATCCCGCAGGCGATCAGCACCGCGAGCCGGCGCAGCGGATCGGCGCCGGTCACGCCGGTGAGGAAGCTCTCGGTGCCGATCACGTGCGCGACGCTGTAGCCGTATGCGACGTGCTGGATCGCGTGCAGCAGCAGCGCGAGCAGCATGCCGCCGAGGCCGGCGCCGACGCCGGTCAGGATCGTGACGACGGCCACGCGCGCGAACGGGCTGGCGGCCGGCGAAGGGGATGCGGGAGCGGACGGGAGATCGAGGCGCATGGGGTCGTCGAATCGGATCGAAAAGACGGCGCGCAACACGCGCGCCGTCGTCAGGTCCGCATCGTAGGCCGGCGGACATCATGAGACAAACGTATTTTTCGAATCGACTCATGTATTTCATGAATACATGAAGGCCAGCGGGCCGCGAGCGCCCGCCGGCCGCGTCAATCCGGATACGTGATGCGCTCCGGTTCGCGCCGCAGGATCACCTTCCCGTGGCGGATCGACAGCGTGGCCTTTGCCTGCCGGCGCACGGCTTCGTAATCGGTGTCCGCATCGAGCACGACGAGATTCGCCGGACGCCCGACCGCGATGCCGTAGCCGTCGCCGAGATGCATCGTCGTCGCGCTGTGGTCGGTCACGAAGTCGAGGCAGCGCTGCAGATCCTGGTAACCCATCATGTGGCAGATATGGAGGCCCGCATCGAGCACGCGCAGGATGTTGCCGTTGCCGAGCGGATACCACGGATCCTTGATCGAATCCTGCCCGAAGCACACGTTGATGCCCGCGCGATCGAGTTCCGCGACGCGCGTGACGCCGCGCCGCTTCGGAAACGTGTCGAAACGCCCCTGCAGGTGGATGCTCTCGGTCGGGCACGAGATGAAGTTCAGGCCCGCGCGCTTCAGCAAGCGGAACAGCTTCGAGCAGTACGCGTTGTCGTACGAACCCATCGCGGTCGTGTGGCTCGCCGTCACGCGCGCGCCCATTCCGCGCACGCGCGTCTCTTCCGCGAGCACTTCCAGGAAGCGCGAATGCGGATCGTCGGTCTCGTCGCAATGCACGTCGACGAGGCAGCCGGTGCGCTCCGCGAGATCCATCAGGAAGCGGATCGAGCTGACGCCCTGCTCGCGCGTGTTCTCGAAATGCGGAATCCCGCCGACGACGTCCGCGCCCAGTTCGATCGCCTGCTCCATCAGCGCGCGGCCGCCGTCGAACGACTCGATGCCCTCCTGCGGAAACGCGACGATCTGCAGGTCGATCAGCCCGCGCGCCTCGTCCTTCACTTCCAGCATCGCCTTCAGCGCGGCGAGCGTCGGATCGGTGACGTCGACGTGCGTGCGCACGTGCTGGATCCCGTGATCGCGCAGCATGCCGATCGCCGCATGCGCGCGCGTCTTCGTGTCCTCGTGCGTGATCGTCGCCTTGCGTTCGGCCCAGCGCTCGATGCCCTCGAACAGCGTGCCGCTCATGTTCCACGCGGGTTCGCCGGCCGTCAGCACCGCGTCGAGGTGGATATGCGGCTCGACGAGCGGCGGAATCGCCAGGCGGCCGCCCGCGTCGACATCACCGGCGCCCGTGGGCGCGACCGGAGCCGACTGCGCGTCGACCCGCGCGATCGTGCCGCCGTCGATGCCGATCGTGAACAGGCCGTCGCGGCCGCGCAGGCGTACGTTGAACAGATTCATGTGGAGTCTCTCCGTGGCATCCATGAAAACCGCCGCGCGCTTTGCGCGGGCGGCCGTGCGATCCAGTTGACGAGTATGGATGAAACGCGTCGATGCGCGCACGCGCTCCGCCTTCGAGCGCGCGTGAAGCCGGTCGTGAGCGTGGGCATGACCGCCCCATTCTCCGCGCGCCAGGCGTGCCGATCAACCGCCGTGCCGCGCTCCGCGCATGTTGCAACGACGCGACAGCGGGCCCGTGACGAGCGAATGCCACCCGCGCGCGATCGTGCAAAAACGACCGGCGTCCGGCGCGCGCGGCGCGTCGTGTCAGTTTTATGAAGGTCTCTTGCGGGATCCGGAAAGGTGCGCTCGCGGCGCCCGGCGGCCTTGCGCGCGCGACGCGTTCCTATACTTGCGCCGAACTTTCGTTCCCAGTCCCACACGCAGGAGCCTTGACTTGAAGAAAACCCTCATCGCCGGCGCATGCACCGCCGCGCTGTTCGCCCCGCTCGCTCACGCACAGAGCTCGGTCACGCTGTACGGCCTGATCGACGCCGGCATCGTCTACACCAACAACGCCAACGGTGGATCGCTGTGGCGCCTGAACAGCAGCACCATCAACGGCAGCCGCGTCGGGTTTCGCGGCACCGAGGATCTCGGCGGCGGCCTGAAGGCCCTGTTCGTGCTCGAGAACGGCTTCAACGTGAACAACGGCGGGCTCGGGCAGGACGGCAAGCTGTTCGGCCGCCACGCGTACGTCGGCCTGAGCCAGAACGGCTATGGCACGCTGACGCTCGGCCGCCAGTACGACACGATGGTCGACTTCGTCGCACCGCTGTCGGCCACGGCCGGCGACTTCGGCGACACGAGCTTCGCGCATCCGTTCGACAACGACAACCTGAATCACTCGCTGCGCATCAACAACGCGGTCAAGTACACGAGCGAGAGCTATGCGGGCCTCAAGGTCGGCGCGATGGTTGCGTTCTCGAACGCGACCAACTTCGGCGCGAACCGCGCGTACAGCGTCGCGGCGAGCTACGCGAACGGCCCGTTGAAGCTGGCCGGCGCGTACCTGCAGATGAACGGCACGAAGGGCTCGACGAGCGCGAGCCCCGGCGCGACCGACGCAGCCGAAGCGAAGAGCCTGAACCAGGGCGGCTGGTCGATCGGCTCGGACCGCATGCGTTCGTACGGCGGCGGCCTCAGCTACGGGTTCGGCCCGGCCACCGTCGGCTTCGTCTATACGCGCTCGCAATACGACAACACGGGCTCGTTCGGCTCGACCGGCCAGATCGCGTTCAACAACTACGACGTGAACGTGCGCTATGCGGTGACGCCGGCCGTCAGCCTCGGCGCGGCCTACGTGTACACGGACGCCAGCGTGTCGAACCCGAATAGCAAGCACGGCACCGATCCGAAGTGGCACCAGGTCGACCTGCAGGCCGTCTACAAGCTGTCGCGCCGCACGGATGTTTATGCAGAAGCGATGTACCAGCACGCATCGGGCCGCGGCTACCAGGCGTTCATCGTCGGCTCGGGCGGCGCATCGAGCACGGCGAACCAGATCGTCGGCACGATCGGCATGCGCACGCGCTTCTGACGGGCGCAATGCATCGCCGCCCGACGGCCACGAACCTGCTTTCTCACGCGGGTTCGGGGGCCGCGTGCGGCTTGCACCAATGTTGTTCCATCTGGAAGGCAGCCTGCCTGGAATCGGGGTTTTTACAGGCGCGGGCGCTGCGTAGACTGCCAGCAACGGTCAAGGTCACGCATCACGCGTCGAACCGGCCACCCACCCCGTACCCAGGAGAACCTCGTGAAATCGCTCGTCGTTACCGCCGCCGCTGCCGTCCTGCTCGCTGCACCGGCCCTGTCGTTCGCCCAGTCGGCAAAGTCGCCCGTCACGCGCGCGCAAGTGCTGCAGGAACTGATCGATCTCGAGTCAGTCGGCTACAACCCGGCGCGCGGCGAAGTCAACAACTATCCGGACGACATCATGGCGGCGCAGGAACGACTCCACGAAAAGCGTCTCGCGGAACAGAAGGCCGCACACGCCGCATATGGCCCGGCCGGCGAGCCCGCAACGGAATCGGGCGCGGCTGCCAAGCCCGCGCTGTAACGGCATGACGAAGCGCCCGCCCGCGTGAACGATGGTCCGCGGGCACGGCGCAGGTTGCGTTCGCCTGGCTGGCCTGGTTTGCTTGAAGAGAAAAAGCCGGCCGCGCGGCAATGCGCCGATGCGCGGCCGCCGCTCAGGCCGCCTGCGGTTCGCGATCGATCGCGTTCAGCATCTCGACGTCGCGCGCGATCATCCCCGGCACCTGGGCACGCAGCATCTCGACCCAGGTCCGTACCTTCGCATCGACGAAGCGGCGCGACGGATACAGCGCATACACGTTCATCTTCTGCAGGATATGCGCGGGCAGCACGCGGACCAGCGTGCCGTCGCGCAGTGCGTCGATCGCCGAGTACAGCGGCAGCATGCCGATCCCGATGCCGTCGCGGATCGCGAGGGCGAGCGACTCGGCCGTGTTGGTCTGCACCGGCCCCGCGACGTGGATCTGCTCGACGCCCTCGGGCCCTTCGAGTACCCATTCGTGCGTCGGGAACGCCGGCGTGCACAGCGTCAGGCACGCGTGCGCGGCGAGATCCTGCGGACGGGCCGGCGCGCCGTGGCGTTTTACATAGTCGGGCGACGCGCACAGGATGCTGAAGGTCGAGCCGAGCAGGTGCGACACGAGTTCCGAATCGGGCAGCGACGACGCGGTCACGACGGCCATGTCGCTCGTGCCGTCGAACAGGTCGGGCATGCGCTGCGACAGCGACAGTTCGATCGATACGTCCGGGTATTGCGCGTGATAGCGCGTCAGCGCGGGCAATACATAGTGATGACCGACGCTCGCGAAGCTGTGCATGCGCAGCACGCCGGCCGGCCGTTCGTGCGCGCAGCTCGCCTCTTCCTCCGCGCGGTCGACGTCGGCGAGGATCTGGCGGCAGCGCCGCAGATAGCTTTCGCCGGCCGACGTGAGCGCAAGACGGCGCGTCGAACGATTCATCAGACGGGTGCGCAGGCGCGCCTCGAGCTCCGACACCGCGCGCGACATCGCGCCCGTCGTCGAATTCAGCGACTGCGCGGCGGCGGTGAAACTGCCCGTCTCGACGACGCGCGAAAACACCCGCATGTTTTGTAGCGTATCCATTCCTGTGAGCGACCTGTAGCGGAGCCGCTATTTTCCTCCACGGGATGCGACAGATTGTTACCCCGGCTGCAACTATCGTTTCCCCGCAGCTGCGTTAATGCACGGGCGCCGCCCTCCTACAATCGGCGCCTCACCAGTCGAACGGACCCGTTCGGACGCGCCTCGGCAACCTGCCCGGCCCCCGTTATTAGCGTGAACAGGCCCTACTCATGAAGCCACAACCTGCGATCGAGCGACCTTCCATCGAACCGGCACGATGGAGGACATGGCTCGATCCACTCGGCGACGCGGCGCGCGACTGGGCCGCGAGCGACGGGCTGATCTGGCTGCACCTCGCGAAAACCGTGTTCGCGGCGCTCCTCGCGATGGGCATCGCGATGCGCCTGGAGATGTCGCAGCCGCGCACGGCAATGACGACCGTGTTCGTGCTGATGCAGCCGCTGTCGGGGATGGTGTTCGCGAAGAGTTTCTACCGCGTGCTCGGCACGGCGGCCGGCCTCGTCGCCGCGCTCGCGCTCGGTGGGCTGTTCGCGCAGCAGCCCGAGCTGTACATGGCCGGCATCACGCTGTGGATCGGCACCTGCATCGCGCTCGCGGTGCGTAACCGCCACTTCCGCTGGTACGGCTTCGTGCTCGCCGGCTACACGGCCGCGCTGATCGGCCTGCCGGCCGTGATGACCCCGCAGACGCTGTTCCAGTCCGCGCTTACCCGCGCCGCGGAAGTCGCGCTCGGCATCGCATGCTCGGGCGCGGTCAGCGCGCTGATCCTGCCGCTCAGCTCCGCGAAGGCGCTGATGCGCTCGCTGGGTACGCGCCATGCGACGTTCGCGGCGTTCACGGCCGGCGCGCTCGCGGGCGACGTCGCACGCGGCGATTTCGAGCGGCGCTTCGCCGATTTCGTCGACGACATCGTCGGCTTCGAGGCCAACCGCGCATTCGCATCGTTCGAGGATCCGCACATTCGCGCGCGCAGCCGCCGCCTCGCGCGGCTGAACAGCGAGTTCATGAACGCGTGCACGCGGCTGCATGCGCTGCACCAGCTCGTCAAGCGGCTGCGCGCCAATGGCTCGGACGCGGTGCTCGATGCGCTGGCGCCGCACGTCGACGCGCTCGCGCAACGCTTCGCCGCACTGCGCGACGAACGGCAGCGCGGCATCTCGCCGGCCACCGGCGCACTGCTCGAACTGCGCCGCTTCCACAGCGCGTTGCCGAAAGCCGCGCGCGCATCGCGTCGAATCATCGAGGCGCACGCAGCGGGCGGCCTGCTCGACTTCGATACCGCGATCGAGCTGCTGTACCGCTTCATCGGCGAATATCTCGGCTATGTCGACACCTATGCGTCGCTCGACCAGGACGATCACGCGTTCGAGCGCTCGGTCACGTATTACGCGGTGAAGACCAATTCGTTCTTCGTCGGGTTCGCGTTCCTGCGCACGGTGGTCGCCGTCGGCGCGATGAGCGCGTTCTGGATTGCCTCCGAGTGGCCGAGCGGCCCGCTCGCCGTGACCGCCACCGCGATCGCGTGCGCGCTCAGCTCGACGTCGCCGCGCGCGCCGAAGTTCGTCGCGCAGATGAGCGTCGGCGCGGCATTCGCGACCGGCGTCGGCTACCTGTTCCTGTGCTACGTATATCCGAACATCGACGGCTTTCCGCTGCTGTGCGCCGCGCTCGCGCCGGTGCTCGGCGTCGGCGCGTTTCTCGCGATGCGGCCGGGATTGTCCGGCTACGGGATCGGCTTCGCGGTGTTCTTCTGTCTGCTCGCGGGGCCCGACAACGTGATCGCGTATACGCCCGAGGTGCTGATCAACAACGGGCTGGCGATCGTCGTCGCGATGCTCGCGTGCTCGCTCGTGTTCGCGGTCGTGTTCCCCACCCACATGCCGTGGCTCACGGGCCGCATCGCGCACGACCTGCGCCGCCAGGTCACGCTGGCGTGCGAAGGCGCACCGGACGGCCTCGCGCAGCGCTTCCAGTCGAGTACGCACGACCTGATGGCGCAACTGCGCACGCTGCTCGTGAAGCGCACGCGGCAGCATCGCGATGCGCTGCGCTGGATGCTGTCGACGCTCGAGGTCGGCCACGCGGTGATCGACCTGCGCGACGAACTGAACGCGTTCTGCGCATCGAAACCGCCGCAAACGCTGCGCTGGACCGGCTCGATCGACGCGGTGCTGCGCGAGCTGCCGCGCTTCTTCGACGATCCGACGCCCGGCCATCACGCACGCACGCTGAAATCGGTGAATCTCGCGATCCGCGCGGCGCAGCACACGCTGCAGGCGTGGTACGCGGTGCCCAACGAGCGGCACCGCATGCAGCGCATCGTCGGCTGCCTGCACTTCATGCGCAGCGCGCTGCTGGACAAGGACGCGCCGTTCAACCGGCACCGTCATTGACGATCGGTGCGCACGCAACGGGATCCTTGTTCCGGATGGAAATAAGCTCTACAGCCGCGGTGATTAATCTTTAAGCAGTGCGAGCCTATAGTTTCCTCACTGCCAGCGCGACTGGCACTCACCCAGGAGAACCCAAAATGAAGCCGCTGCACCTCGCCCTCGTTGCCCTGTCGCTCACCGCTGCTGTTGCTCACGCACAGCCGGCACCGGCAGACGTCGCACAGCAACAGGCGAACCACGCTGAAGCCGTGAAGGCCGCAGGCCGCGTCGATCGCTCGCAATCGAAGCAGGACGACCCGAACGCGTGTGTCGGCCCCGTCAGCTTCTGCAACATCTACTTCGGCAGCTGAGCATGACGCCGCGTCGTCACGGCCAGGCCCGCATCGCCCGCATCGCTCGCACGGGCAAGCGGCGGCCCGGCCGATCGCCGCATCGCCGCTCCATCCCCCGCCGCTTCGATTGAAGCGGCGCATGCCGTTTCAGGCGCCGCGCCCCGGCCGCCAGCCCACCTCGCGCAACGCATCCAGCAAGCGCGCCTGCCCCAGCCCTTCGACCCGCGCACCGCGCGACTCGACGTCGCCGCCCGCGACAAGCGCATTCACGATCGCTTCCTCCACCGCTTCCGCCGCCGCGACGAACAGCGCGGAAATATGGTCGTTGTTGACCATCTTGACGCCAGTGGTCGGCGCGCCCTTGCTGCCGTAGTTCGCCGCCTGCAGGCCGTCGTTGCCCGTTGCGAACGCCAGGAAGATGTCGCCGCTCGAATCCTCGGTGCCGCCGCCGACGCGCGCCAGCCCGACGCTCGCGCGCTGCGCAAGCCGCGTGCATTGATGCGGCAGCAACGGCGCGTCGGTCGTGATCGTCACGACGATCGAGCCCATCCCGGCCTCGCCTTGCGCGTCCGGCGCGCGGAACGGCGAAGGCACGTGCCGCAGCACTTCGCCGACCGGGTAGCCGGCGACCCGCAGCATTTCGCGCACGCCGTAGTTCGCCTGTACGAGCGCGCCGACGGTCCAGCCGCCCGCATCGGCCGCGAGCACGCGCGATGCGGTGCCGATGCCGCCCTTGAACTCGTGGCAGATCATGCCCGTGCCGCCGCCCACGCCGCCTTCGGCAACCGGCCCCGACTGCGCGGCGGCCAGCGCGCGCTGCACGTGCGCGGCGCTCACGTGCTGCCCCCAGATGTCGTTCAGCAGCCCGTCGTAGGTTTCCATCACGACCGGCATGCACCAGTACACGCGGCCGGCTGCTGCTTCGCGCTCGTTCGCGACGAGCGCATCGCGCACCGCGCCGACGCTGTGCGTGTTCGTATAGGCGATCGGCGTGGTCAGCAGGCCAGCCTCGCGGATCCATTCGAGCCCCGTCGCGTCGCCGTTGCCGTTCAGCACGTGCACGCCCGCGAAGCACGGCGAATCGTGCACCGCGCCCGCACGCGGCTCGATGACGGTGACGCCGGTGCGGATCGATGCGTCGCCGTTCTCGACGTTCAGCGTGCAGTGTCCGACCCGCACGCCCGGAACGTCCGTGATCGCGTTGAAGCGGCCCGGGGTGCCGAGTCCGATGCGGATGCCGAGATCCCTCGTGCGCATGATGCCATTCCTCCAGTGTCTCAATGGTTCGGTGTTTCCGTGTTTCGATACGGCAAGACTTCGATCCGGCGCTCAAAGCGCGCGGAATGCTTCGCTGTGGCGTGCCCAGACCACATACATCACGAGCGCGGCAATCAGCAGCCCCGCGATGATGATCAGGTCGGTCGGTTTCGTGGCCGTTGCGAGCGTCGTGTAGAGCGTATACGCGGCACCGGCCACCGCGACGAGCGGTGTCACGGGCCACAACGGCATCCGGTAATGATGCTCGACGTCGCGGCGCACGAACCGGCTCGCGAGCGCCGCCAGCCCGACGACCAGATAGATCAGCAGCAGCAGGTCGACCGTGAACGCGGTCAGCTCGTCGAGGCTCGACACGAACACGAGCCCGGCCGACGGCACCGCGAGCGCGATCGTCGCAAGCCACGGCGATTCCAGGCGCGGATGGATCGTCGAGAATGCGCGGTTGCACGTGCGCGACCAGAGCGCGTGCCGGCCGCTGCTGTACAGCAGCCGGCCCATCGTGATCACGATCGCGATGATCGCGTTGAACACCGACAGGAAGATCCCGCCGCTGACCACGCGCGACACGGCCGGATTGCTCAGCGAACGCACGACGTAGCCGATCGGGTCGGTGCTCTTCGTCAGCTCCGTCAGCGACGGCGCGCCGAGCACGATCGCGGTGAGCGGAATCAGTTCGACGACGAGGATCACGAGCAGAGAATAAATCACCGCCTTCGCGACGTCGCGGTTGCCGCCGCGCAGGTCTTCCGCGAGATAGGCGGCCGAGCCGAAGCCGTTGTAGCAGAAGATCGCCGTGCCGATCGCAGGGACGATCGCGGCGAGCGTCGCCGGCACGAGCGCGTTGCCGCTCGCGACGACCGGCGCGATCAGCGCGTCGGCGCCGCGATGCGGCGAACCGAAGCCGAGGCCCGCGATCAGCATCAGCACGCCGATCTCGACGACCAGGAACGCGCCCGTGATCCACGCGTTCGTCTTGATGTTCAGCATGCCGAGCAGGTAGCTGAGCAGCACGATCGTCAGCGCGACCGACTGGTTGCTGAAGTGCGTGCCGAGCGCGTTGTTCAGGTACGGCGCGGCGCCGCTCGCGAGCACGGCCGGGATGAACACGCTGACGGACAGCACCGTGATGAAAGTCAGGTAGCCGGGCAGCGTGCCGAACACGCGCTTGGCCATCACGTACTCGCCGCCCGCACTGCGGTGCGCGGCGCTGAGCTCCGCGTAGCAGAGCGCGAACGCCAGCGCGAGCACGCCGCCGAGCAGGAACGACAGCACGGCACCGCTGCCGGCCTGCTGGATCGCGAACGGCGCGATCACGAAGATCGAGCTCGCAGGCGTCACGCCCGACACGGTGATCATCACCGCATCGCGCACGCTGAGCGTCTGCGACAGCGCACGCGGCGCGTCTTCCGTTGCAGGCGCCGCTTGCAGCGTGCCCGTCGATTCCGACATCATCGCCATTTCGTTCTCCCGTGCTTGGGCCAATCCTTTGCTGCTCTTTTTTGAACGCCCATACTCGGGCCCGATTGATTGCGTGGCAGTCTAGGAAGCCAATTTCAGGACCGCTATTCCCCCTTCGTGTTACGCCCTTCCGGTGGTGGTATGGATCGTCTCTTCTCCGAAATCGCGATGCACCAGGCGCTTGGCCGCGCAATCGATCATCTCGGCCAGCCGCGTTTCTGGCGGTTCCTGGTGCTGCTGCTCAATGAAATGGTGCCGTTCGACAACGCGCTCGCGACCGCGATCGGCCCCGACGGCGTGCCGCTCGTGCTCGACGAATACGACACGGGCGGCACCGACGCCGCATCGCCCATGCCGCTCTACCTGAACGGCGTGTATCTGCTCGACCCGTTCCTGCAAGCCGCGCACGACGGGCTTGCCGACGGCTGCTACCGGCTCGAGGAAGTCGCACCCGACCTGTTCCGCCAGAGCGAATATTTCCTGAGCTACTTCCGCGATGCGGTCGGCGACGACGAGATCCAGATCCTCGTGCGCCCGAACGCCGACATGCTGCTGTCGCTGTCGCTCGGCGCGGCCACGCGTTTCGACGTCGAGCCGCTCGGCAAGCTGACGGCCGCGATGCCGTGGGTGCTCGCAGCGATCCGGCAGCACTGGCGGCTGGTGGGCGACGCAGCACGCGCGACGCCCGACGCGGACCTCGGCGCACGGGTCGAGCAGGCGCTCGCCCGCTTCGGCGCGGGCGTGCTGACCGATCGCGAGATGTCGATCGCGAGAATGGTGCTGCGCGGCAATTCGTCGAAGGCGATTGCCGAGCGGCTCGCGATCTCACCCGAAACGGTGAAGGTGCACCGGCGGCACCTGTACGCGAAGCTCGGGATTTCGTCGCAGCCCGAGCTGTTTTCGCGCTTCATCCAGGCGCTGGGGGAAGATGCGGCCGGATGACCGCGTCGATCCGGACGGATGGCAACCGGCGCGGAATCGGGCACACTCCGGGAAGCGCCGCATGTCTCGGTCATCCGGTACCGCCGATGCGGATGCGCCGTCGACGACAAGATTGCCCGAAAACAGGAATCCCGCTTCATGTCACTCATTCCGATCGTGGGACTTGGCTGGCTGTTTCTGTGCGCGATCAGCGCCGCATCGCTCGTGATCGTGCCACCCGTGGTGCTGGTCGCCTGCCTGGTGGGGAAAGACGTCTGGTCGATCCTGACCCACGGCCGGCTGCAGTTCGCGTTCCTGGCCTACCTGGGTTCCGCGCCGGTGCCGGCGGTCTTCACGTTCCTGCTGGAAATCGGCGCCACGGCCGGGAATCATGGAGGCACGGCGTCCGACAGCCTGCGCCAATGGAACGAACGGTTCTTTTTCGTGTTCGTCGCCGCGGCGGCACTGAGCGGCCTGCTGTTGCTCTTGCGACCGAAAGACAGGAACGCGGCGAACGTCGAACCATCGCAGCCTGCGCGATAGCCGCGCGCGCGAACGCCGCGCCATGCCGCCTGCCCGGCCCTCGAACAGGCGCATGGTCATGTGCAGCGTCCCGCTACTTCCACTTCGCGCCGAGTTGCGCGAGCCCGGCGTTCCGGAGATCGTCCGGCAACATCACCACGCGGAACTCGCAGTCCGCATTCAGCATCAGGAACCACGGCTCAGCGAGCGCCGGGATCTGCGACGGGTCATCCATGTTGACGATCACGACCGCGCCGCGCCCGCCGTTCTGCTCCGTGAAATACACGGCCTCCGGCTTGACCGCTTCGAGTATCCGCGAGATCACGTCGCCGACACTGCCGTCGCGCACCAGCGTGTTGAACGGCTCGTGAGGGATTCGTATGTTGAGAAGCATGCGCATGACCATCCTCCTTGGGCTCCGCCCGGCCTGGGCCCTTCAAGCATAGGTGCTGCGCGATGCCGCGCCAGTGGCGCCGAAGGTAGTGGCCGGCACGCATTCATATCCATGCGCATCACGGGTTTCTCGCCGAGCAAACTCTCGCAATGTTTCATCGAAGACGAATCGTTCCGGATGTATCGGCTGCGGGTGTGACGCGGCGCGTACGACGCATGGCGCCGGCGTGCGGGATCGCCCGACATGCCGGTACGGCACCCCTGCGCGTCAGACAGCACGCTTGTCCGGCTTCAAACATTCCCAAAATAGAACCCTCATTTCAAAGCATACGCGTGTCGTCGCGGCCCGGTCGACGACACGCGGTGCACCCCATGCAGCCCGGTTGCCCGATTCGGGACGCGCGGGCATGATGTCGCGAACCCTGGCGGCGGCCCTGCGATCCGTTTGCTGCCACGCGCCATCAATCACGTCGGCCGGGAGACGCTTCGTACCCGGCTGCCTCTGCCCACCTCCGTCCGCTCATGTCATTACGCGCCTTCAGAACGCTGGTCGCCATCGCCCGATACCGGACGTTCGCGCGCGCCGGCGAAGCCATCGGCCTCACGCAATCGGCGGTGAGCCTGCAGATCAAGACGCTGGAAAGCGAATACAACGTGCAGTTGTTCGACCGCTCGCGCCGGCAGCCGGTGCTCACCGAGGCCGGCAACATCCTGCTGGCGCAGGCTGAGCAGGTGCTCGCGATGGTCGACCGGATTCCCGATGCGCTCAGCGACGAGAAGAAGCTGGTCGGGCGCCTGCGGATCGGCGCGATCCAGACCGCGCTGTCCGGCCCGCTGCCCGACGCGCTGCTCGCGCTGCGCGCGGCGCATCCAGGGCTGCGCGTGCACGTGTCGGCCGGGATGTCGGCCGAACTGGCGAACCGCGTCGCGACCGGCGAACTCGATGCGGCGATCACGACGCGCCCCGTGCGCCCGCATCCGGCGGAACTGACGTGGACCACGCTGTACGAGGATCGCTTCTGGCTGCTCGCGCCGCCGGATCATGCGGAACGCGACGCGGTCACGCTGCTCGACGCGCTGCCGTTCATCCGCTTCGATGCGCAGGCCTGGGCCGGCCGCATGATCGCCGCCGAGCTGCGCCGCATCGGCGTGCGCGTACGCGAGGAGATGGTGCTGGACAGCGCGGAAACGATCGCGCGCATGGTCGCGAGAGGGCTCGGCGCGGCCATCGTCGCACTCCCCGATTCGACGCTCGCGCGCCTGCCGCCCGTCACGCGCTTGCCGTTCGGCCAGCCGCAGATGGGGCGCGCGGTCGTCCTGCTCGAACACCAGTCGCGTCCGGCCGAGCGTTTCGCGCGTGCGCTGGCTGCCGAAGTCAGCGCTTCATCGATGAGAATTTCTCATTGAACACCCGATAATTAACAATTATTCCTGTTGCTTGCGCGTGTTAACTTGGTGGCATCGTCACTCTTTCGATTGCGTGTCGCCATGTTGCCCGCCGGATGGATTCCCGCCTCGTTCCGCCGCTTCGCGTGCCAGCCGCGCCGTGCTGCCCGCACCGCCGGCACGGCTCGCTTGAAGGCGTGCCGATGATCGGCCCGATCCTGCTCGCGCTGGCGCCGGTCGCGCTGCTGGTTGCGTTCGGCCACGGCCTGCGGCGCACGGGCTTCATCGCCGACGCGTTCTGGCCGCAGGCCGAGCGGCTGTGCTACTACGTGCTGCTGCCCGCGCTATTCGCGGACGGCCTCGCGAACGCACGGCTGCAGGCCCTGCCCGTTTTGCCGCTCGCGGCAGCACTGGTCGGTTCGACCGCACTCGCCGCGGTGCTTCTCCTGCTGGTCCGTCCGTTCGTACGGGTCGACGGCGCCGGCTTCACGTCGGTGTTCCAGGGCGCCGTGCGCTTCAACAACTATGTCGGCACCGCACTGGCAGCCGGCCTGTTCGGCGCAAAAGGCATCGCGCTCGCGGCCGTGTGCGTCGCGGCGATCGTCCCGACCGTCAACCTGATGTGCGTGCTCGTGTTCGCGCGCTACGGCGACACGCGGCTCGGCACGGCAGCCCTCGCGCGCCAGATCCTGTCGAATCCGCTCGTCGTCGCGTGCGCGCTCGGGATCGCGATGCAGGCCGGCGGCGTCACGTTCCCGGCGGCCGTTGCGCCAGCCGTGCGCGCGCTCGGCGTCGCGTCGATGCCGCTCGGCCTGCTGTGCGTGGGCGCGGCGCTGAAATTCGATGCGGCGCGTGCGTGGCTGCAGCCGGTGTGTGTCGCGTCGGCGTTCAAGTTCATGGCGATGCCGCTCATCACGCTCGCCGCCGGCCGCCTGTTCGGGCTCGGCGATGCGGCGCTGACGGTCGCGCTGCTGTTCCAGGCGCTGCCGACGTCGTCCGCGTCGTACATCATGGCGCGCCAGCTCGGCGGCGACGCGCCGCTGATGGCCGGCATCACCGCATTCCAGACGATCGCCGCGGCGCTGGCGATGCCCGTCGTGCTGACCGCGCTCGCGTCGGCGCCCGTCTTCCGCTGACGACACAGCGTCCGCCCCCATTCCCCTGAATCCAGCCTGCCCGCCTGCCGTCGCGCGATTCGGTATCGTCGGCCGCGCGCGGTCGCTCCTGCGTTGCCGCAGGCGTTCACCGAGACCCCCCCGTCACATGAATGCTCCCGCCGCTCCCGCCGCCATCGTCGCCACCCGGCCGCATACGGCCATCTACGTGAAGCTCACGCTCGTCGCGATGGTCTGGGGCGGGACGTTCATCGCGGGCCGGATCCTGGCGGCGACGATGTCCACGACCGCCGCGGCCACCGGCCGCTTCGCGATCGCCGCGCTGCGGCTGGTCGTGCTGACGTGGCAGGCCGTCGCGTCGATGCTCTATCTCGGCGCGATCGGCACGGTGGTCGCGTTCGTCTGGTATTCGCAGGGAATCCGCGAGCTCGGGCCGGCCCGCGCGGCCGTATTCACCAACCTGGTGCCCGTGTTCGGCGTGCTGCTGTCGGTCGCGCTGCTCGGCGAGCCGTTGTCGCCGTCGATGCTGGCCGGCGGTGCGCTCGTGATCGCGGGCGTCGCGCTGACCCATCGCGCGCGGCGCTGACGCACGGGCGTGCGCGGCGTGCGATTGGGGACGGATGTCGAATACCGGCGCACAGCACGACGGCGATCGCCATGCCGTTGCGTGAAGCCTACGCGTGGCCGATGCGCCCCCCGATGTTCTCGCAGCCCCGCCAAAAACCGCCTATCGTGAATGGAGCGCTCCGTTCGCCGCCATTCGACCTGCGTCGCTCGCACCGGCGGCGACGGCACCGCGTTCCGGCACCATTCATCGCGATCCTGGCGCACGCTCGCCCGTGCACGATCGCGGCCGCCCACCGGATTACAGGAGGCCCTCATGAAAGCCGCGCTGCTCGTCAGCTCCGCCCTGCTCGCCATTGCGTCCGCCTCGGCGTCGGCTCAAGGCTCGATCACGAAAGTCGAAAACGGTTCGCTCGTCGCCGCGAACGGGATGACCGTCTATACGTTCGACAAGGACAAGGCCAACGCCGGCACCAGCGCGTGCACGGGCCAGTGCGAATCCTTCTGGCCGCCCTACAAGGCCAGCGCCACCGACGTTCCGGTCGGCCCCTACACGATCGTCAAGCGCGACGACGGCAGCCCGCAATGGGCGTACAAGGGCAAGCCGCTGTACTTCTTCTCGAAGGACATGAAACAGGGCGACCGCAACGGCGACAACTTCAAGGACATGTGGCACGTGGTCGCGCCGTAAGCGGCATTCCGCCGTCTTCCGCGCAGGCTGCGCAGACGTAAAAAAGCCCGCGCGGATCGCCGATCCGGGCGGGCCTTCCGGCGATCACGCCGGCTGCATTACGCTGCCCGCCGTCAGGCGGACGAACGTCACACGCAGCCGGGTGGTGCGCGTCAGCGGTTCGACGGGAAGCTGAACACCGTCCCTTCGCGCACGCCGGCCGACGGCCAGCGCTGCGTGATCGTCTTGCGCTTCGTATAGAAGCGCACGGCGTCCGGGCCGTACGCGTGCAGGTCGCCGAACAGCGAACGCTTCCAGCCGCCGAACGAGTGGTACGCAACCGGCACCGGCAGCGGCACGTTGATGCCGACCATGCCGATCTGGATGTTGTCGCCGAAGTAGCGTGCGGCCTCGCCGTCGCGCGTGAACAGGCACGTGCCGTTGCCGTATTCGTGCGCGTCGATCAGCGCCATCGCCTCGTCGAGCGACTTCAGCCGGATCACGCCGAGCACGGGCCCGAAGATCTCGTGCTGGTAGATCGGCATGCCGGGCTTCACGTTGTCGAACAGGCACGGGCCGAGGTAATAGCCGCCGTCGTGGCCGTCGACCTTCACGCCGCGGCCGTCGACGACGAGCGTCGCGCCCGCTTCCACACCCGCTTCGACGAAACCCGTCACCTTCTCGAAATGCTGCTTCGTGACGAGCGGGCCCATGTCGATGCCCGCGCCGTTGCCCGGGCCGACCTTCATCTTCTCGATCTCGGCCTTCAGGCCCGCGACGACCTGGTCGCCCGTCTCGTCGCCGATCGCGACGACCAGCGGAATCGCCATGCAGCGCTCGCCGCACGAGCCGTACGCGGCGCCCATCAGCGCGTTCACCGCGTTGCCGATGTCGGCGTCCGGCATCACGACCGCGAAGTTCTTCGCGCCGCCGAGCGCCTGCACGCGCTTGCCGTGCGCGCAGCCGGTCGAGTAGATGTATTCGGCGATCGGCGTCGAGCCGACGAAGCTCACGGCCTTCACGCGCGGGTCGGTCAGGATCGTGTCGACCGCTTCCTTGTCGCCGTTCACGACGTTCAGCACGCCCGGCGGCAGGCCGGCCTCGAGCGCGAGCTCGGCCATGCGCAAAGTAGACGACGGCGTGCGCTCGGACGGCTTCAGCACGAACGTGTTGCCGCACGCGACGGCCATCGGCCACATCCACAGCGGCACCATCACCGGGAAGTTGAACGGCGTGATGCCGGCGGCGACGCCCAACGCCTGGAACTCGCTCCACGAATCGATCGCGGGGCCGACGTTCTTGCTGTGCTCGCCCTTCAGCAGCTCGGGCACGTAGGTCGCGTATTCGACGTTCTCGATCCCGCGCTGCAGTTCGCCCATCGCATCGGCAAGCACCTTGCCGTGCTCGGCCGTGATCAGCGCGCACAGCTCGTCGGCGTGCTCCTCGAGCAGCGTCTTGAAGCGGCTCATCACGCGGGCACGCTTCAGCGGCGGCGTGTTGCGCCACGCCGGGAACGCGGCCTGCGCGGACGCGATCGCGGCTTCGACGGTCAGCTTGTCGGCGAGCGCGACGCTCTTGTGCGATTCGCCGGTGGCCGGGTCGAACACCGGCTGGACGCGGCTGCCGCCGTCGACGCGCTTGCCGTCGATCAGGTGGCCGACGGTGGAAGTTACGTTGCTGTCGTGTTTCATCTCGTTCAGGCTCTTTCGTGAATTCGGTTATCGCTCGGGGCAAGCCGCGGCTCAGTCCACTTCGTTCAGTGCATCGGACAGCGCGTTGACCAGGTTGTCGATCTCGCGCTTCTCCGAGATGAACGGGGGCGCCAGCTGGATCGTGTCGCCGCCGTAGCGCACGTAGAAACCCTTCGCCCAGCAGCGCATCGCGATCTCGTACGGGCGCCGCGCCGGCTCGCCCGGCAGCGCCGCGATCGTCAGGCCGGCTGCCAGCCCGTAGTTGCGGATGTCCGCAATGTGGCGCTGGCCCTTCAGCCCGTGCACGGCCGCTTCGAAATGCGGCGCGAGATCGCGCACGCGGGCCACCGCGTCTTCCTTCACCAGCAAATCGAGCGCCGCGACGCCGGCCGCGCACGCGACCGGATGCGCCGAATACGTGTAGCCGTGCGGGAACTCGAGCATGTACTCGGGGCCGCCCGCGGCCATGAACGTGTCGTAGATTTCCTTCGTCGCGATCACGCCGCCGAGCGGCTGCACGCCGTTCGTCACCTGCTTCGCGAAGTTCATGATGTCCGGCACCACGCCGAACGCATCGGCGCCCGTCATCGCGCCGGCACGGCCGAAGCCCGTGATGACTTCGTCGAAAATCAGCAGGATGTCGTGCGCGGTACAGATGTCGCGCAGGCGCTTCAGATAGCCCTTCGGCGGCACGACCACGCCCGCCGAACCGGAGAACGGCTCGACGATCACGGCCGCGATGTTCGACGCGTCGTGCAGCGCGATCAGCTCGAGCAGGCGGTCGGCCAGCTCGGCACCGTGTTCGGGCATCCCGCGCGAGAACTTGTTCTCGGCGAGTTGCGTGTGCGGCAGGAAGTCGGCGTCGAGGCCCTGGCCGAACAGCTTGCGGTTCGGTCCGATCCCGCCGACCGAGATACCGCCGAAGTTCACGCCGTGATAGCCCTTCTCGCGGCCGATCAGGCGCGTCTTGGTGCCCTTGCCCTTCGCACGCCAGTACGCACGGGCCAGCTTCAGCGACGTATCGGCCGCTTCCGAGCCCGACCCCGTGAAGAACACGTAGTCGAGACCGGCCGGCGTCAGGTCCTTGATCTTGTTGGCGAGCTCGAACGATTTCGGATGGCCGAACTGGAACGCCGGCGCGTAGTCGAGCTGCGCGACCTGGCGGCTCACGGCTTCGACGATTTCCGTGCGGCCGTGACCGAGGCCCGTGCACCAGAGGCCCGACAGGCCGTCGAAGATCTTGCGGCCTTCGCCGTCCGTGTAATACGCGCCCTGGCCCGACACGATCATGCGCGGGTCGGCCTTGAACTGGCGGTTGGCCGTGAACGGCATCCAGTGCGCGTCGAGCCACGCGGCGTCGGTGCGGAGGTTGGTTTCGTCCTGCTGGGCGGTGGTGATGTCGGTCATGTCGGTCGGCGCGTGGCGCCCCTCCTCCTTATGTGGATATTGCGCATTGTCGGGAGGCCAATTAGTCTTTTGAATATCGCAATATCAATGTTCACTTGCGCATCCATGCAAGCAAAGAAACCGAAGAGTCGTGCGCTGCTCGGGCAGCTCAGCGACATGGATCTCCGCCTGCTGCGGGTCTTCAAGGGCGTCGTGCAGTGCGGCGGGATGGCGGCGGCCGAGCTGGAACTGAATATCGGCATTTCGACGATCAGCCGCCACGTGAAGGATCTGGAAACGCGCCTCGGCCTCGTGCTGTGCCGGCGCGGCCGCGCGGGCTTCACGCTGACGCCCGAGGGCCAGACGGTGTACGAGGAAACGTTGCGGCTGCTCGCGTCGATGGAAGCCTTTCGCAGCAGGATCGACGGCATTCACGACCGGATGGGCGGCGAACTGCACATCGCGGTATTCGACAAGACGGCCACCAACGCGAACGCACGGCTCGGCGACGCGATCCGCCAGTTCGCCGACGAAGCCCCCGACGTCGCGCTGAACCTGCATGTCGCGTCGATCAACGAGGTCGAGCGCGGGATCATCGACGGCAGCTATCAGGTCGGGATCATTCCCGCGCACCGCAACTCGGGCAGCCTCGTGTATTCGGAACTGTTCGACGAACGGATGCTGCTCTACTGCGGCCGCCAGCATCCGCTCTACGATGCGCCGCACGGCAAGCTCACGTGGACGACGATCCGCCACCATGCATTCGCGGGCCTCGGCTTCCATTCGCCGAACATGGAGCTGAGCCACCGCGCGAAGCTCACGCGCAGCGCGACCGCGTCGGACCAGGAGTCGATCGCGACGCTGATCCTGTCCGGCCGCTATCTCGGCTTCCTGCCCGACCATTACGCGGAAAGTTTTGAAAACAAGGGGCTGATGCAGCCGATCGCGCCGCACCGGTTCAATTACCGGTGCCGGTTCGTGAGCCTGCTGCGGCGCTCGCCGCGGCCGTCACGGGCCGCGCTGCTGTTTCAGTCGTGTCTTGAGGCCGCGCATGCTGCGGCGCGGCCGGCGGCGTAACGACCGACTCGGCTGAGTGGCTGAGTGGCTGAGTGGCTGAGTGGCTGAGTGGCTGAGTGGCTGAACGGCTGAACGGCTGAACGGCTAAACGGCTAAACGGCTAAACGGCTAAACGGCTAAACGGCTAAACGGCTAAACGGCTAAACGGCTGAGCAGCGTGCGCCAGTTTGTCAGCCGCTCAGGCCCCCTCGCCCGTGCCCGCCTGCGCGCGCATCCGCCGCAGGTAATACATCGCGACGAGCGCCGCGGCAAAACCGGACAGCGCGCCGACGCCGAGCGCCCAGCGCGGGCCGAGATGGTTCGCGACCCAGCCGGCCACCGGCGCACCGATCGGCGTGCCGCCGAGCGCCACCGCGAGACGCAGCGCCATCACCCGCCCGCGCATCGCCGGCTCGGTCGATAGCTGCACGAGGCTGTTGGTCGAGTTCATGAAGGTGATCGCGGCGATCCCGGTCAGCACGAGCGCGGCGCCGAACAGCCAGTAGCCCGGCGCCAGCGCGGCCAGCGTGCAGCCGAGCCCGAACAGCGCCGCGCCGATCCACAGATGCCGGAAGCGCGGCCGGTCGCGGCGCGCCGCGAGCAGCGCACCGGTAATCGTGCCGACGGCCATCATCGACGACAGCACGCCGAAGCCGCGCGCGTCGACGTGAAACACGCTGGCCGCCATCGTCGAGATGAACAGCTGGAAATTGAGCCCGAACGTGCCGATCAGGAACAGCATCACGAGGATCGCCTTCAGGTCCGGGCGCTGCCAGACGTAACGGAACCCGTCGAGCAGGCTCCCGCGCTTGCGGTCGGCCCGTGCGTGCGCGCGCAGCTCGTCGGCACGCAGCATCGACAGCGACGCCAGCACCGCGACGAAGCTGAGCCCGTTGAGCAGGAACGCCCAGCCGGTGCCGACCGACGCGATGATGAAGCCGGCCGCCGCCGGCCCGATCATCCGAGCCGCATTGAACGACGTCGAATTGAGCGCAACGGCATTCGCCAGCTCCCGATCGTCGACCAGCGTCGCGACGAAAGTCTGCCGCACCGGCGCATCGAATGCCGACGCGCAGCCGAACAGGAACGCGAACAGATACACGTGCCACAGCTGCGCGACGCCCGTCACCGTCAGCAGCCCCAGCAGGAGCGCGAGCCCGCCCATCAGCGCCTGGGTCGCCATCAGCAGCTTGCGCTGGTCGAAGCGATCCGCCGCGTAACCCGTCCACGGCAGCAGCAGAAGCTGCGGGCCGAACTGCAGCGACATCACGATGCCGACGGCCGACGCGTCGTGATGCGTGAGCTGCGTGAGGACGAGCCAGTCCTGCGCGGTGCGCTGGATCCACGTGCCGATGTTCGACACCAGCGAGCCGATCGCCCACACACGATAGTTGAAGCTGCGAAGCGAGCGGAAGACGCCCGCCGCCGGCACGCTCATGGCCGCTCCCGGTCGGGCTCGTTGCCGCCGTGCAGCTCGCCGAAGTGTCGCGCGAGGAACAGGCCGAGCGCGAGGATGCCGAGGCCGAACGCCGCCGCGTCAGCCGTGACGCGGAGGTCGAAGTCGCCGACCCGGCACACCAGCACGTAGGCAATCACGAGGTTCGCGACACCCCACAAGACATTCACGGTGGACGACGACAACCCGCGCCCGGGCGGATTCGCGAACGGGGTCTGGAACGGCTCGCCGCGCAACCCGCTGACGAGATGCGACACGACGTTCGCGAGAAACGCGCCGCCGAAGAAATACGACACGAGATGCGGGAGATTCATGTTCGGGTTGTCCTTTCGGCAAGCGGGTCGATGCGGTTTACGGGCGGGCCGGATCCCGGAATTCGGCGAGCCGCTGCAGCAGCTTCACGGCCGACGCGAGCTCGGCCCGCTCCGCGTCCGACAGTTGCGCGTGCAACGCGCGGAACAGCCAGTCGTCCTTGGCCGCGCGGTTGGCCTGCAGCACCTTGCGGAAACCGGGCGTGAGCGCGATCAGCGTCTGCCGGCCGTCGGAGGGATCGGGTTCGCCGCTGACGGCACCCAGCGTCTCGAGCGCGGCGACCGTCACGCGCATCGACTGCGGACGCACGCTTTCGGCGCGCGCGAGCGCCGATACGGTCGCGGGGCCGTCGCGGTCGAGCCGCAACAGCACCGATTTCTGCGACGACGTGAGGTCGTTCGGGTGGATCTGCTCCCGCATTCGCCGCATCAGCTTGCCGACCGAGATGCGGAGTTCGCCGGCGAGACCGGCCAGTGGGAGCGTGTCGGAGGGAGATGATGGCGGGTTCATCAGTTGCTCCGAGAAACCCCGTCCTTCAGGACGGGGAAGAAAGGCGTGCTGTTGACAGGCTGCTTCTTCCACGGGTTAGGATCACCGGCATGATCCTTGTCTATCGCTACCGGGTGAAGTCGCTCAACGGCTTGCTTAACAAGCAGAGCCGCGCGGTGAACTACGTCTGGAACTTCTGCAACGACACGCAGAAGCACGCGCTCAAGTGGGGCAAGAAGTGGCCTACAGGATTCGACCTGAACGTGCTGACGACCGGCAGCAGCAAGGAACTCGGTATTCACTCCGGCACGGTCAACGCAACGTGCGAGCAATACGCGAAGTCGCGCAGTCAGCACCGTCGGCCCTACTTGCGCTATCGCGGCAGGAAATCGCTGGGCTGGGTGCCGCTGAAGGGGCGTGACCTGAAGCGCGAGGGTGACGCGTTCCGTTTCGCCGGCAACACCTTTCGCGTGTTCAACAGCCGACCGCTTCCCGAAGGCAAGATCAAGGACGGGACCAACTTTGCGCAGGATGCGCGCGGCAACTGGTTTCTCAACATCGCGATCGAGATGCCGGATGTTCAGGCTCGCCCGGTCCGTTCCGGTGTGGGTATCGATCTCGGCCTGAAAGACTTCGCCACACTTTCGACCGGCGAGAAGCTGCCCAATGACCCGTTCGGTCGACGAGCGGCGGACAAGCTGGCGAAAGCGCAGCGAGCACGAAAGCACAAGCGACATATCGCGAAGCTGCACGCAAAGATCGCCAATGCCCGCGCCGACTTCCAGCACAAGCTCGCGCTCGATCTGGTGCGGCGCTTCGATTACATCGCGGTCGGCAACGTGTCGGCCGCAAAGCTCGCCAGAACCAGGATGGCGAAGAGCGTCTACGACGCATCCTGGTCGTCTTTCCGGGACAAACTCCGTTACAAAGCGATGGCGCACGGAGCCACGTTCGAGGAAGTCGACGAAAGCGGTTCGACCCAGTCCTGTTCGGCGTGCGGATCGAAAGACAGCACGACGCGGCCGAAAGGTATCGCGGGACTGCGAATAAGAGAATGGGCCTGCAGTGGATGTGGTGTCATGCATGATCGTGATATCAACGCCGCGCTGAACATTCTCCGATGCGGACGTGCATCGCCAGGTGTGGGAATCCCCTCCCTTTAGGGAGAGGAGGGCGTCAAGAATTCAAGATAGCACATCAACAGTTAAACTGTACAGTTTAACTGCTTATTTCGTCGCGTAAGAATTGACCCGCCGCGCACGTTTTCGTCGCAACGCCGCACCCCGTTCGGCTGCGCGAGCCGGCTCTGCGATAATGCGGGCTCCCCACTTCCGCTCCGCCTCCCGCCATGACGCAGCCGTCCGCCCCGCTCTCCACCGACCTGCCGCCGATCTCGTGCCTGCCCGGCGACGCGCTGCCGTGGCTGCCGATGAGCGCCGACCTGCCGGGGCTGGCGATCAAGTACCTGCACATCAATGCGGCCGAGGACACGCTGACCGCGCTGCTGAAGATGCCGGCCGGCGGCACGCTGCCGCGCCACCGTCACGACGGCGAGGTGTTCGTCCATACGTTGCAGGGGGCGTGGCGCTACCGCGAATACGACTGGGTGGCGCACGCCGGCTCGACGGTGCTCGAGCCGGCCGGCTCGGTGCACACACCGGAAACGCTCGGTGCGCCGGGTGAGGACGTGATCACGCTCAACGTGATGCGCGGCGATCTCGTGCTGCTCGACGACGACGGCCGCGAGACCGCGCGCGAGAACTGCCGCGTCGCGCTGCTGCGCCAGCGCAAGCATGCGCGCACGGCGCCGGACGACGCCGTCGCGTTCGTCACGCGTTGAATGCCGGATGGCAGCGACGATCGAACGGGCCGCTCGTCACCGCAATCGTCGCGAGGACAGGCAGAACCGACTGAGGCCGGTGACGGTTCAGGCCGTTTCCCGCTCGTCCGCGCGCGCCTCACGCCGCATCGCCTGCGGCGGGACACCGAACCCGCGCACGAACGCCTCGCGCATGTGCCGACGGTCGCGAAAGCCGTTTTCCTTCGCGATCACGTCGAGCGAATGGCGGCTCTGCTCGATCATCAGGCGCGCCGCCTCCAGCCGCAGCCGCCCGATCGCCTTCGCGGGCGACTGCCCCGTTTCGAGCGTGAACACGCGGCTGAACTGGCGCGGGCTCAGGTGGACGGCTTCGGCGAGATCCTCGACGGTCAGCGCGCGGCCGAGATTCTGCCGTGCGTAGTTCAGCGCGTTCTGGATCCGGTCGGATTTCGGCGCGAGCTCCAGCATTTCCGAATGCTGCGACTGGCCGCCGGCCCGCCGCTGGTGCATCACGAGCTTGTGCGCGACCGACCGTGCGGCATCGGCGCCCAGATCCTTTTCCACCATCGCGAGCGCGAGGTCGAGGCCGGCCGTCATCCCGGCCGACGTCCAGATCGGGCCGTCGACGATGTAGATCCGGTCGTCCTCGACGCGGATCTCGGGATAGCACCGCTGCATGTCGCGGCCGAACGCCCAGTGCGTCGTCGCGCGGCGCTGCGCGAGCAGCCCGGCTTCGGCCAGCACGAACGCGCCCGTGCAGATGCCGGCGATCCGGCGCGCGCGCGCATGGGTGCGGCGCAGGAACGCGACGACCCCGGCCGGCGCCGGCGAAACGAGCGGATCGTTGACGCCCGCGACGATCCACGTATCGACGGCGATCCGCCCGCGCAACGCGCGCGTGGCGACCGGCAGCCCGAGCGACGAGCGCACGTCGCCACCGTCGACCGAATAGTTCTCCATCACGTAGAACGGCTCGCCCATGCCCATGTTCGCGTACTCGAACACCGACTGCGCGGCGAGCGCCATGATCTGGAAGCCGTCGCTGATCAGAAAGCCGATGCGATGCATGTGCGTTCTCCCGTCCCGGGCGAGCGGGTCGGCCCGATGTCCTGAATCATACTCATCTACGTCATTTGTGTCGCAGCGATTCGAGACCAGAATGGCTTCACGCCATCCGGCCATTCCCATCGCAACGGAGCACATCATGACGCAAGCACATCGCGGTACCGCCCTCATTACCGGCGCCTCGTCGGGCATCGGCGCCGTCTACGCGGACCGCCTCGCCCGCCGCGGCTACGACCTGATCCTGGTCGCGCGCAGCCGTGAACGGCTGGCCGCCCTCGCCGACCGCATCACGAACGACACGCAGCGCAGCGTCGAGATCATCGACGCCGACCTCAACGACCGTGCCGCACTCGCCTCGGTCGAGGCGAAGCTGAAGCAGGATGCGAGCATCACGCTGCTCGTGAACAACGCGGGCGTCGGCACGCACACGCCGCTGCTCGACAGCGACGTCGACGCGATGACGCGGATGATCGACCTGAACGTGACCGCGCTCACGCGCCTCACCTATGCGGCCGTACCCGGCTTCGTCGCCCGCGGCCGCGGTGCGGTGATCAACATTTCGTCGATCGTCGCGATCTCGCCGGAAACGCTGAACGGCGTGTACGGCGGCAGCAAGGCGTTCGTGCTCGCGTTCAGCCAGTCGCTGCATCACGAGCTCGCCGGCAAGGGCGTGCAGGTACAGGCCGTGCTGCCCGGCGCGACCGCCACCGATTTCTGGCAGACGGGCGGCCTGCCGCTCGAGCATCTGCCGAAGGAAATCGTGATGCCGGCGCCCGACATGGTCGACGCGGCGCTGGTCGGCTTCGATCGCGGCGAACGCGTGACGATCCCGTCGCTGCACGCGGGTGACGAATGGGCCGCGTACGAGGCCGCGCGCCGCACGATGGCGCCGCACCTGTCGGCCGATACGCCCGCGCCGCGCTACGTGACGGCCCGCTGACCACCGGGCATCCCGCAGGTCGAAAGCACCATACACGTCGAACCCCGGAACCTGCGGTGGAACGCGGTGATGCGCCCGCATTCATCCGAGGTTCGGCGGCAGGTTTCCGGGTACGTGCCGAGCACGGGATTCGTCTGCGGAAACACGCGCCGGATTCATTCCAGGCGGTCGCAAATGGCGCATGCCGGCAGACGATTCCAGTCCGCTTGCCACGCATTCCGCGCAACAGTAAGCTCTGCGCTTGCAGTCCCCCAAACAGCCTCGTTCGACCGGTATTCGTCCGATCACGAGGGCAATCGTCCGTTGCGAAATTCGACCATGCGGTTCCGTATGTTCATCACCGAGACCGGCGATGCGCCGGCCTTCGCGCGCGGTTCGGCCGACCGCCAGCCCGCGCTCCCGCCCCTGCCCGAACTGGACACCGTCTGCCGTGTCGCGCGGGCGCATTTCGGCGCCGCCGGCGCGTTCATCGCGGGCGCCGAAGCCGATGCGCCGTGCGTGCTGGCGGCCGACGGTGCACTGCCCGATCCGCTACCCGCCGATGTCCGGCCGCCGCTCGTCGAACCGGATCCGGCTGCCGACGGTCGATACGTCCTGCGCGGCGGGAACGCCAACGGCCGACGCGACAACGGCCCGCCTCACGCGCTGCGGATCGCCGCAGCCTGCGAACTGGCCGCGCCCGATGGCGCGACACTCGGCACGCTGTGCGTCGTCGGCGATACGCGCGTGGCGCTCGACGCCACCCAATGCGCGCTGCTGCGCGACCTCGCCACGCTCGCCGCAAGCGCACTTGCCCGCGCGATCGAAGCCGCCGCATTGCGCGAACACCTCGGCGTCGTCGAGGAACACAGCACGCTGACCACGCTCGCGCTCACCGAGAGCGGCACCGGCGTGTGGGATCGCAACGTGGAAACCGGCGAGATCCATTACTCGCCGGCCTGGAAGGCGCTGCTCGGCTACGCGCCGCACGAGCTCAGCACCCGGATCGAGGATGCGTACGAACGGCTGCATCCCGACGATGTCGACGACGTGAAAGCCACGATGCTCGCGCACTTCGAGCGCCGCACCGACAACTATGCGGTCGAGCACCGCATCCGCTGCAAGGACGGCTCGTACAAATGGATCTGCAGCCGCGGCAAGGTGATTGCCCGCGACGGCAACGGCCGTGCGCTCCGGATGGTCGGAACGACCACGGACATCACCGCGCTGCGCGAGCTCGCCACGCGGTTGCGCGACTCGGCCGCACTCGTCACGGATCTCACCGACCAGGTTCCCGGGCTCGTGTTCCAGCTGCGGCAGACGGCCGACGGGCGCCGCTTCTTTTCCTACGCGAGCGCGGGTGTCGGCGACATCTACGAACTGACGCCCCAGCAGATCGCGGGCAACGCGGAGGCCGTCGAGACGCGGATCCATCCGGCCGATCTGCTCGCCTATCGGCAGTCGCTGCACGACTCGTCGGTGCGACTGACGCCGTGGCGCCTCGAATATCGCGTGCTGCTGCCCGGCCAGGGCCTGCGCTGGCGCGAAGGCGACGCGCGCCCGCAGCGCACGGCCGACGGCGGCACCGTGTGGCACGGCTTCATCACCGACGCGACCGACCGAAAGCACATCGAGGCCGAACTGCACCGGATGGCCACGACCGACCACCTGACGCAACTGTCGAACCGCCATGCGTTCATGCGGCAAAGCGAAGCCGCGCTGCGCAACGTGCGCGCGACCGGCCGGGCCGCCGCGGTGCTGATGCTCGATCTCGATCACTTCAAGGCGCTGAACGACCGCTGGGGCCACCCGGTCGGCGACCGCGCGCTGCGGCATTTCGCGCGGCTGCTGCTCGCGGAAACCGGGCCGGACGACATCGTCGGCCGGGTCGGCGGCGAAGAATTCGCGATCGTGCTGCCGGGAGCGGATCTCGACACCGCGCTGGCATTCGCGCAGCGCGTGCAGCAACGCGCGATGCAGGCGCGGCTCATGCACGAGGATCAGCAGGTCACGCTGACCGTCAGCATCGGCATCGACACGATGCGGGCGTCGGACTTCGGCGCGTACCAGCCGCTGTCGCGCGCCGACAAGGCGCTCTATCTCGCGAAGGAGCGCGGCCGCAACCGGATCGAGGTGTATCGGGCGTAGCCGGTGCGATTTCGGCCCGGGCTGTTTCTGTACTTCCACTGAATCGCACCGTAGACGCCAGCGTCACGCCGCCCCCTCACGCGGCGGGGCCCGCACGCCCAGGAGCATCGCGACCGCGCATGCGGCCAGCAGCGCCGCGATCATCAGCATCGCCGGATCCATGCTGCCGGTTCTCGTGCGGATCAGCCCGACGAGCCACGGCGTGATCATGCCGCTCGACACGCCGATGCTGCTGATCAGCGCGATCCCGCCCGCCGCGCCCGCGCCGGAGAAATACGCGGACGGCACCGCCCAGAACACCGGATGCGCGGCAAAGATCAGCATCGCCGCGATCGACAGCAGCGCCATCATCGCGACGATGCTCGGCAGGTGCAGCGTCAACAGCGCGAGCGCCACCGCGCCGCCGAACGCGCATGCCGCGAAGTGCCGCCGCCGTTCGCGCTTGCGATCGGAGCGCCGCGCGATCGCGATCAGGCCGGCCGCGCCGACCGCATTCGGCACGACCGACAACAGGCTGATCCGCACGACGTCGTGGATGCCGAATTCGCGGATCATCAGCGGCATCCAGAACAGCAGCATCAGCAGCGCGGTGGTCAGCGAGAAATAGATGAACGCGAACAGGTACGTGCGCGGTTCGGCCAGCACCTGCCGCAGCGAATGCGGCGCCGGCGTATCGACACCGGCGCGGTCGGCGGCCAGGTCTGCCGCGAGCCGCTGCCGGTCGGCGTCGGACAGCCAGCGTGCGTGCTCGGGACGATCGCACAGCCAGAACCACGCGATCACGCCGAGCAGGATCGCGGGCGCGCCCTCGATCGCGAACATCCACTGCCAGCCGTGCAGCCCGAGCACCCCCGACATTCCGCGCATCAGCCAGCCCGACAGCAACCCGCCGACCATCCCGGCCACCGCGACGCCCGCGTAGAAGATCGACAGCACCGACGCGCGCCGCCGCGCCGGATACCAATACGTCAGGTAGAACACCACGCCCGGGAAGAACCCGGCCTCGAACAGCCCGAGCAGGAAGCGCAGCACGTAGAAATGCTTCGCGCTGTCGACGGTGATCATCGCGACCGACACCGCGCCCCACAGGACCATGATCCGCGCGAACGTGCGGCGCGCACCGAAGCGGCGCAGCAGCGCGTTGCTCGGCACCTCGAACAGCACGTAGCCGACGAAGAACAGCACCGCGCCGAGGCTGTACATCGCATCGGTGAGGCCGAGGTCCTGCCGCATCTGCAACTGCGCGAAGCCGATGTTGCTGCGATCGAGGATCGACACGATGTAGCAGATGAACAGGAACGGCACGATCCGCGCGCCAATGCGCCGGTACAGCGCGTCGTCGTCCGGTGAAGCGACGCCGGACGCGACGGCGCGCGCGGCATCCGCTTGAAGAGGGGCTGACATCGATCGTCTCCTCGATGGATTCGGGTACGGGGCGCACACGTGGCGCCGGTCGCCGCCGCCCGCGCGCAGCGACCGGCCGTTGCCCGCTCAGTCGCGCGGCGCGGCTTCGCCTTTCACGCCGAGCATCAGCGCGACCCCGCTCGCCACCAGCAGCGCGGCCAGCAAATACACGGCGAGATCCATGCTGCCCGTCTTCGTGCGGATCATCCCGATCACCCACGGGCTGACGATGCCGCTCGTGATCCCGATGCTGCTGATCAGCGCGATCCCGGCCGCGGCCGCGTTGCCCGACAGGTAGCGGGTCGGCACGGCCCAGAAGATCGGCAGTGCGGCGAAGATCAGCGTCGCCGCGATCGACAGGCACGCGAGCATCGCCGCGAAGCTGTGCAGGTGCAGCGTCAGCGCCGCGAGCGCGAGCCCGCCGCCGATCGTGCAGCACGCGAAGTGCTTGCGGCGCTCGCCGGTCCGGTCCGAACGGCGCGCGATCAGGATCAGCCCCACCGCGCCGACCGCATTCGGCACGACCGTGTACAGGCTCACGGCCACGACGTCGGTCACGCCGAAGTCGCGGATCATCAGCGGCATCCAGAAGTTGAGCGTCAACGACGCGCAGGTCAGCGAGAAATAGATGAACGCGAACAGGTACACGCGCGGGTTCGCGAGTGCGGCCACGAGGCTGCGCCCGTCGTGCGCGTTGCCGTGCCCGCGGCCGTCGGCGCACAGCATGGCGACCCGCGCCTTTTCATCGGACGTGAGCCACGCGGCATCCTGCGGCCGGTCGACCAGCAGCGTGAACGCGGCGAACGCGAGCAGGATCGCGGGTGCGCCTTCGATCGCGAACATCCACTGCCAGCCGTGCAGACCGAGCACGCCGCTCATGTCGCGCATGATCCAGCCCGACATCAGGCCGCCGAGCACGCCGGCCACCGCGACGCCCGCGAAGAACACCGAGATCGCGGCCGCCCGCCGGTTCGCGGGGAACCAGTAGGTCAGGTACAGCACGATGCCGGGAAAGAAGCCCGCTTCGAACACGCCGAGCAGGAAGCGCAGCACGTAGAAATGCGACGGCTGCGACACGAACATCATCCCGGTCGACGCGACGCCCCACAGCAGCATGATCCGCGTGAAGGTGCGGCGCGCGCCGAAACGCGCAAGCAGCAGGTTGCTCGGCACTTCGCAGAACACGTAGCCGACGTAGAACACCGCGGCGCCGAGGCCGTACATCGCGTCGCTGAAGCCGAGGTCGTGCTTCATCTGCAACTGCGCGAAGCCGATGTTGATGCGGTCGAGGAACGAGATGACGTAGCAGAGGAACAGGAACGGCACGATCCGCCACGCGATCTTGCGGAACAGCAGCGCGTCGTCCATGGCGGCAGATGCGGAAGCCGAAGCGCTCGCGTGCGCGAGCGTCGCTTCGGCGGGAAGCGATTGGGGCATGTCTCTCTCCAAACAGGCGGCGCGATTCGAGCGCGCAGCCGTCTCCCAGGGCGTGCGTGCGCCCCGCTTTCTTGTGAGGTCGGATACGGCAGACGGAAAGACGGCGCAACGCCGCGGCCGGTCGCCGCTTCAGAAAAAAGGCGGAGCGCCCTGTCGGACACCCCGCCTGTGCAAGCCGCTCAGTCCTGCAGCGCGGCCCACATTTCCTTGTCGCGCTGCGCGGTCCAGATGCGCGGATGCGTGATGCCGCTCGCTTCGTCGAACGCACGCGACACGTCGAACGGCAAGCAGTGCTCGTAGATGAACACGTGGCCGAACTTCGGGTCCATCGCTTCGCGCGTGAGCGCCATCGATGCCTTCAGGTCGAGCTTCTGCTCGACGGCCTTGCGGCCCTGCGCGAGCAGCGTCGTGACGAAATCCTTCGTGTAGTCGAGGCCCTTGTTCACGTCGGCCGGGTTCAGCAGCGCGGGGCCGCGGCCCGGCACGAGCTTCTCGGCGCCGAGCGCGCGCAGCGCCTCGAGCGTGGCCGGCCACTGTTCGAGCTGGGCATCGCCGCAATAGCACGCGGCGTCGTACTCGACGAGGTCGCCCGAGAACAGCACCTTCTGCGACGGGATCCAGACGATCGTGTCGCCCTTCGTGTGGCCCGAGCCGACGTGCATGATCTTCACTTCGAGCTTGCCGAGGAACAGCGTGATCTCGCGCTCGAACACGAGCGTCGGCCAGGTCAGGCCGGGCACCGTCTCGACACCGGCGAACAGGCGCGGGAAACGCTCGATCTCCGACTTCATGTCGGCCTCGCCGCGCTCGACGATCATCTCGTACGTGCCGCGGCTCGCGATCACGTGCTGCGCGCCTTCGTCGAAATAGGCGGACGCGCCGAGCACGCGCACCGCGTGGTAGTGCGACAGCACGACGTGCTTGATCGGCTTGTCGGTCACGCTGCGAATCTTCGCGATCAGGTCCTGGGCCATCGCGGGCGTCGCGGTCGTGTCGACGATCAGCACGCTGTCGTCGCCGATGATCACGCCCGAGTTCGGGTCGCCTTCGGCGGTGTACGCGTACGCGTTCTCGGACAGCTTCGTCCAGGTGACTTTCTTCTCTTCCAGATCGGCTTGGGAGGCGAATGCTTTGGCCATGTTGCGTTCCGTGGCTGCGAGCCATGTGTTGAGGGGAGTGAGCGGATCATCTTCCCACGTCGATTATTTGTCAATGACAAATTCGCTTGCTATTGTTTAATACGGGTAAACCTGCGGGCTGGCGCAATAAATGGCGTCGGATACCATGCGGGGTTTCGTCAACGGAAGAATCATCGCGTGCAGAACCACGAAGTCAGCGCAGACGACGCGCCGCCCAAGGCGCAGCGCGGGATCCAGAGTGTCGAGGTCGGCGGCCGGCTGCTCGACGCGCTCGCGCGCCGGCGCAAGCCGCTCGGGCTGTCCGAGCTGGCCGCGGCGGCCGACCTGTCGACCGCGCAGGCGCACACCTATCTCGTCAGCCTGACGCGGCTCGCGCTCGTGAAGCGCGATGCGATCACCGGCAACTACGAGCCGGGCCCGTTGTCGCTGCGGCTCGGGCTGATGTCGATCGAGCGCCAGCCGGCCTATCGCGCGGCACTGCCGCACGCGGTGCGGCTCGCGGAAACGGTCGGCCTGAGCGTCGCGCTGTCGGTGCCGGGCGCGCTCGGGCCGACGATCGTGCGCATCGAGCACGGTGGCTATCCGCTGCATGTGAACCTGCACGTCGGCTCGGTGGTGTCGCTCGACACGACCGCCACCGGCCGCGTGTTCCGCGCGTTCGGCGATCCCGCTCAACTCGACGCGATGGCGGCCAGCCAGGCCGGCGCCGGTGACACGCTCGCGGGCGCCGAGCAGCCCGTGCCGGACGCCGGCGTGCCGCAGGCGGAACTCGACGCGATCCGCACGCGCGGTATCGAGCGCGGGGTGGACCTGCCGAGCCCCGGCGTCAA
>NZ_JAAGPP010000255.1:0-7399 GCF_017104975.1 Burkholderia sp. Ac-20344 | reverse complement strand
GCCCTGTTCCGCCGCCGGCACTACGCGCGGCACTCTGCCGGTGCATATTTCGCAGGCAGCGTCGCGGCGTCACCCGGCAGCGGCCCGGCCCCAGGTGCCGGCAGCGTCGACGCGTCCTTGCCGGCGGCGAAGCACTCCCACGCGATCGCACCGGCCTGCATCGCGCCCTTTTTGAGCGGCACGCGTGCGGTAGGCGCGTCGGCCTTATCGGGCGCGGACGGCACGAGCACCAGCGTATTGGCGCCGGCCGCGGCGACGCGGGTGCTGAATGCGACCGTGATCTGCCCGGTCGCGCCGTCGATCGCGACGGATTCGACGTTGCGGGTCGCGGCCGGCGGGCTGTAGCCGCCGTCGAGGCTCGCGCCGCTCGCGGCGTTGTCGGCGACGGCAAGCCGCGCGGACGACGCGAGCGCGAGCCCCTCGCCGACGCGCGAGCGCGCAAGGTAATCCTGGTACGCGGGAATCGCATAGGCCGCGATCACGCCGACGATCGCCAGCACGATCATCAGTTCGATCAGCGTGAAGCCGGCCGGCCGCCAGCGCGGCGACAGCCGGTTCGCGCGCCGCAGATCGGCGGCAACGCGACGGAACAGGGAAACGGAAAAGGCTTCGAACATGGCAGGCTCCGGAAACGAAAAACGCCTGCCGGTCAAGGCAGGCGTTTCGATCGTAGCCAGCGGGCCGTGAATCCGGCAGTCGGCCGGATGGCCAATGTCAGTGCGCGTGCGGTACGTCGCGGCGCTTCCTGAGCGTATAACCGATCGCCACGACGAACAGCGCGCCCGCGATGCTCGCACCGTAAAGCGCCGGCGGCGTATCGAGCACCGGCCAGCGATCGCCGACCGGGTCGTTCACGATCAGCCCGCCCGCGATCCAGCCGAGCAGCGCGGCACCGAGCGTCACGACGATGGGGAAGCGGTCGAGCAGTTTCAGCACCAGCGTGCTGCCCCACACGATGATCGGCACGCTGACGACGAGCCCGAAGATCACGAGCGGGATCCGGTGCGACGGATCGGCCTGCTCGGCCGCGCCCGCGATCGCGATCACGTTGTCGAGGCTCATCACCGCATCGGCGATCACGATCGTCTTCACGGCGTCCCATAGCCGGTCGGCCGGCTTGATGTGATCGTGCGCGTCGTTAGCCGGTGCCATCAGCTTGATGCCGATCCACAACAGCAGCAACCCGCCGCCGAGCTTCAGGAACGGGACATCGAGCAGCGCGACCGCAAACGTGATCAGCGCGACGCGCAGCAGGATCGCGCCCGCGGTGCCCCAGACGACACCGCGCAGCCGCTGGTTCGCCGGCAGGTTGCGGCAAGCGAGCGCGATCACGACCGCGTTGTCGCCCCCGAGCAGGATATCGATGATGACGATCTGGAGCACGGCGCCCCAGTGGAGCGACGTCAGGAATTCGAGCATGGTGTGATGGGCAGGACGGCGGCCGCCCGCGGGCGGCCCGGTTCATCGCCGGTACATGCGCGATGCATGCCGGTGCTTACGAATTCATTGCGCGAGCATAACAAAAAACGCCGGCAGAGCCGGCGTTTTTTGCAGGACGAACCCTGCGGAAATATTACAGCGCCTTCTTCAGCAGGCGACCCATTTCCGACGGGTTGCGCGTAACGGTGATACCGCACGCTTCCATGATTTCCAGCTTCGCTTCGGCCGTATCCGCACCGCCCGAGATCAGCGCGCCGGCGTGGCCCATGCGCTTGCCCGGAGGCGCCGTGACGCCCGCGATGAAGCCGACGACCGGCTTCTTCATGTTGTCCTTGATCCACTGAGCGGCGTTGGCTTCGTCCGGACCGCCAATTTCGCCGATCATCACGACTGCGTCCGTATCCGGATCGTCGTTGAACATCTTCATCACGTCGATGTGCTTCAGACCGTTGATCGGGTCGCCGCCGATACCGACTGCCGACGACTGGCCGAGACCGAGTGCCGTCAGCTGCGCCACGGCTTCATACGTCAGCGTGCCCGAACGCGACACGACGCCGATGCGGCCCTTGCGGTGGATGTGACCCGGCATGATGCCGATCTTCAGTTCGTCCGGCGTGATCGTGCCCGGGCAGTTCGGCCCGAGCAGCAGCGTCTTGCGGCCTTCGCGGCGCATGCGGTCCTTCACTTCGATCATGTCGCGCACGGGAATGCCTTCCGTGATGCAGATCGCGAGATCCAGATCGGCTTCGACCGCTTCCCAGATCGCTGCCGCTGCGCCTGCCGGCGGAACGTAGATGACCGACACGGTCGCGCCGGTTTCTGCCTTCGCTTCCTTGACGCTTGCGTAGATCGGAATGCCTTCGAAATCTTCGCCGGCCTTCTTCGGGTTGACGCCCGCGACGAATGCTTCGCGGCCGTTTGCGTATTCACGGCAGGCGCGCGTATGGAACTGACCGGTTTTGCCGGTAATGCCCTGCGTGATGACCTTCGTGTCCTTGTTGATCAGAATCGACATGTATTTTGACCTCTGTTCGATTGGCGTCGCGGGCGAACCGCGCCGCCATGCGTATTCAATAGCGCGCGCTTACTTGCCTTCGGCAGCCGCGACGACCTTCTGCGCAGCCTCTTCCATGCTGTCCGCCGAGATGATCGGCAGGCCCGAATCGGCCAGCATCTTCTTGCCGAGGTCCTCGTTCGTGCCCTTCATGCGCACGACGAGCGGCACGTTCAGGTTCACGGCCTTCGAACCGGCGATCACGCCTTCGGCGATCACGTCGCAGCGCATGATGCCGCCGAAGATGTTCACGAGGATCGCCTTCAGGTCCGGGTTCTTCAGCATCAGCTTGAACGCTTCGGTGACCTTCTCGGTCGTCGCGCCACCGCCGACGTCCAGGAAGTTCGCCGGCTCGCCGCCGAACAGCTTGATCGTGTCCATCGTCGCCATCGCGAGGCCTGCGCCGTTCACGAGACAGCCGATGTTGCCGTCGAGCGAGATGTAAGCGAGGTCGAACTTCGACGCTTCGATTTCAGCCGGATCTTCTTCGTCCAGGTCGCGGTACGCGACGATTTCCGGGTGGCGGAACAGCGCGTTCGAGTCGAAGTTGAACTTCGCGTCGAGTGCGATGACCTTGCCGTCGCCGGAGACGTTCAGCGGGTTGATTTCAGCCAGCGACGCGTCGGTTTCCCAGAATGCCTTGTACAGGCCTTGCAGGATGGCGCGCGCTTGCGGAATCGACGCAGCCGGCACGCCGATCTTCGCGGCGAGGTCGTCGGCTTGCGCGTCGAGCAGGCCCGTCGACGGCTCGACGATGACCTTGTGGATCAGTTCCGGGTGCTTTTCGGCGACTTCTTCGATGTCCATGCCGCCTTCGCTCGAACCCATCAGAACGATCTTTTGCGACACGCGATCGACGACGAGGCTGACATACAGTTCCTGCTTGATGTCGGCGCCTTCCTCGATCATCAGACGGTTGACCTTCTGGCCTTCCGGGCCGGTCTGGTGCGTGACAAGCTGCATGCCGAGGATCTGGTTCGCGTATTCGCGAACTTGCTCGATCGACTTCGCCACCTTCACGCCGCCGCCCTTGCCACGGCCACCCGCGTGAATCTGAGCCTTCACGACCCACACCGGGCCGCCGAGCTCTTCTGCCACCTTGACGGCCTCGTCAACCGAGAACGCCGGCTTGCCGCGCGGTACCGCGACGCCGAATTTCCGCAGGATTTCCTTACCCTGGTACTCGTGAATCTTCATGCGTGATTCCCTTCAGTCTGAGAGTTGGATGAAATGTCGCTTAAGACGCTTCTTCGAATGATTTCCGTTCATTCCTTCGTGCTGCCATCACCGGGCACGTCCGGCCGGCTCACGCCATACCAGCGCGGGTAGTACTGCCGCACGACCTCGCCATCGAACCGCAATGCCCGGCAGCGGCCGAGCTGGAAAGGCGCTTCGTCGTGCACGCCGTCATGATCCGGCCCTTCGCCACCCGCCTCGCGCACGTTCCACACATCACCGGCGAACGCCTGGATCGCTGCCGTCGGCAGCACGGCGCACAGTTCGGTGAGATGGGAACAGCCTGCGACGCCGGCGAGCAGCCGGTTCGCGTTGCGGCGGAAATTGCGGAAGAGATTGAGCCCGATCAGGGCCCGATAGGCGGGAGGGGCGGATTGACAGTGACCGGGATAGGGAACCCATTCCGAAGACGCTTCGGCGTCGACGACATTGAGGTCACGATCGATAGTCACGCGCAGCCAGAGTTCGTGGATCGGCAGGCCTTGGGGCCGGATGCCCGACGCAAGCGCGACATCGCGCGGCTTGTGGTCGGTCAGGCAGGCTTCGATGTCCCACAAGCCGTCGCCGCGCTCATACGCTTCCGCTCGGATTGCGCGTTGATGTCGCAACTGACGGGGCACGGGCTCGGATAGCGGCATGCTGGAGGTTGAGGCCGAAGAGGAAAACCCGTGGATTTTAGCATATCGGGTATCTGAGACAGTTTGACGCGACGGCGGGTATTCCCGCCTGTCCGGAAGCGGTTGCGTTGCAGCAAAATCGCGCGCCGCGCGCGATCGGCAGGGTCAGTCGTCGATCGGGAAATCGTCGCCGACCTTCAGCAACTTCACGATGGTCGCGCTCGAGAAGCCGCGCGCGGCGAGAAAGCGCGCCTGCTTCGCACGCTCGGCCGGCGTTTGCGGCAGTGCACCGAATTTCTTGCGCCAGATCGCCTGCGCGCGCGCCCATTCGGTCTCGCGGAGCTGTGCATTCACCTCCTCGACAAGCGTGTCGCCAACCGCATGACGCTTCAGCTCGCTGACGATGCGTGCGACGCCGACACGCGACGCGCGACGGTGCACGAGGCTCTCGGCAAAGCGCGCATCGGACAGCCAGCCTTCCTTTTCCAGCGCATCGAGCACGGGTTCGACGGATTCGTCTTCGCCGACGTAGGGCGCGAGCTTGCGCGCGAGTTCGGCGCGGCTGTATTCCCGCCTGGACAGATAGCCGAGCGCACGGCCCTTCAATGACCGCGGCGGCTTCGATGACTTGCGCTCACCGGCGGCGGGAGCTTCGCCGGAAGCAGTGCCGGCAGAAGCGCCAGACGCGCGACGCGTGCGGCGCGGATGCTGGCTGCTGCGCGTATAGACATCTTCCCTGGCCGGCGCCGCCGCATCGGCTGCGCGATCGCCCGGGAAGCTGACACCGGACACACGACGGCGAGAGCGGTCGTGCGCGTCGAACGATTCATCGTCGTCGAACGGATCGACCGGTGCGGCGATCTCAAACGAAACGAGGGCATCGTCGGATGCCCTCGTCGCGGTGCGGCTCGCGGCATCGCTGCCTGCGCTCCGCCGATCGGCGCCCGAGGATCCGGCTCGCCGGCTGGAGCGACCCGCCGATTCGGGCACGTCGCTCGCTTCCGGCTCGCCAGCCTGACCTCGGCGCCCGACCATCACTCTTCTTCGTCCATCGCCTCGGCTTCGTCCTGGCCTGCACCATCGGGCATGGTGACCACGCCAAGCGATTCGCGAATGCGGTTCTCGATCTCGCGCGCGATTTCCGGATTCTCGCGCAGGAATTCACGCGCGTTGTCCTTGCCCTGGCCGATCTTCTCGCCGTTGTAGCTGTACCAGGCGCCCGCCTTGTCGACGATCTTCGCCTGCACGCCGAGATCGATGATCTCGCCCTGACGCGAAATGCCTTCGCCATACAGGATGTCGAAGATCGCTTCGCGGAACGGCGGCGACACCTTGTTCTTGACGACCTTCACGCGGGTTTCGTTGCCGATCACCTCGTCGTTCTTCTTGATCGAGCCGATCCGGCGGATGTCGAGACGCACCGACGAGTAGAACTTGAGCGCGTTGCCGCCCGTCGTGGTTTCCGGGTTGCCGAACATCACGCCGATCTTCATCCGGATCTGGTTGATGAAGATCACGAGGCAGTTCGTGCGCTTGATCGTGCCGGTCAGCTTGCGCAACGCCTGCGACATCAGGCGGGCCTGCAGGCCCGGCAGCGAATCGCCCATCTCGCCTTCGATTTCGGCCTTCGGCACGAGCGCCGCGACCGAGTCGATGACGATCATGTCGATCGAGCCCGAGCGCACCAGCGCGTCGGTGATTTCGAGCGCCTGCTCGCCGGTGTCCGGCTGCGAGATCAGCAGTTCCGGCACGTTCACACCGAGCTTCGCGGCATATTGGACGTCGAGCGCGTGCTCCGCATCGATGAACGCAGCCGTGCCGCCGATCTTCTGCAGTTCGGCGATGACCTGCAGCGTGAGCGTGGTCTTACCGGACGATTCCGGACCGTAGATCTCGACCACCCGGCCGCGCGGCAGGCCGCCGACGCCAAGCGCGATATCGAGACCGAGCGAGCCCGTGGACACGACCTGGATGTTCTCGGTCGCCTCGCCGTCGCCCATGCGCATGATCGAGCCCTTGCCGAACTGCTTCTCGATCTGGGCAAGCGCGGCGGCCAGCGCCTTGCTCTTCTCGGCGGTCATCCCGGAGCCCTTCTTGCTATCTTCCATGAATCGTCCTTTGCTATGATGAGCAGCGTCTGTTAGAGGCGCGCCCGCTTTCAAGCGCTGCCCACGAATGCAGACACTGTATAAAAAAACAGTGTTTTGTGCAAGCCCGCAATGCAGGCTGCGTTGTACACGAATAACTTCGGAGACAGCCGACCGGCGCGAACGCCCTGCCGGCCATCGGTCAGCACCATGCGAATTCTCATCGCGGAAGACGACAGCATACTCGCGGACGGCCTCACCCGGTCACTCCGCCAATCGGGCTATGCGGTCGACCACGTGAAGAGCGGCGTCGACGCCGATACCGCGCTGTCGATGCAGACGTTCGACCTGCTGATCCTCGATCTCGGGCTCCCGAAAATGCCCGGGCTCGACGTGCTCAAGCGCCTGCGCGCCCGCAATTCCAACCTCCCCGTGCTGATCCTGACGGCCGCCGACAGCGTCGACGAGCGCGTGAAGGGGCTCGACCTCGGCGCCGACGACTACATGGCCAAGCCGTTCGCGCTCAACGAGCTCGAGGCGCGCGTGCGCGCGCTGACCCGGCGCGGCGCGGGCGGCGGCCCGACCGTCGTGCGCCACGGCTCGCTCGCGTTCGACCAGGTCGGCCGCATCGCGTATGCGAACGACCAGGTGCTCGATCTTTCCGCACGCGAGCTCGGCCTGCTCGAAGTGCTGCTGCAGCGGATCGGCCGGCTCGTGTCGAAGGAGCAGCTCGTCGACCATCTGTGCGAATGGGGCGAGGAAGTCAGCAACAACGCGATCGAAGTCTACGTGCACCGGCTGCGCAAGAAGATCGAACCGAGCGGCGTACGGATCTCGACCGTGCGCGGCCTCGGCTATTGCCTCGAGAAGGTCGCGCCCGCCGCGCCGGCCGACACGGCAGCGCCCCAGCCCGCGGTGGCCGGCACGCCGCTGCGCTGAACCCGGGCGTCGCCGCGATGGCCACG
>NZ_JAAGPP010000254.1:0-7681 GCF_017104975.1 Burkholderia sp. Ac-20344 | reverse complement strand
CGGGCAACAGCGAGGTTCGTCGCCGGCCTTCCAGCACAGGATGAACCGCCAGCAGTTCACCGTCTTCGTAGATGCGGATCTCGTGAGCCAGACTGTGGACGTCGAGCGTGCGCTTGCGTGTACGATCATCACCGCGACACTGCGCCGAAGTCGCAGTGGAACTGGAGACTGACCACGTGGGTGGCATCGCCCGCGGCCGTGTCGAAGTAGGTCAAGGTGCCGTCAGAAATCCCGCTCGATCAACATTTCATCGTGAAAGACTGCAAAAACAGCGGGCAGAATTTGTGCAGAATTTCGCAAAGACGGTGTGGCGACGTCGTGTTTCTGGGTTCGATCGAGTATGAAATATCGTCAAATGCGTGCGATATCATATTGGTGATTTGATGCGATGTTTGGCGTATCAATGGGATGAGCGTCGTTCTCCGTCGCCTACATTTTCCCAACAATGATTTCGATACAGTGAGAGCGACGTGATCACCGGTCCGGACGTTCTTGCCTCCGCGGCCGTGCGGGGTATCTGAGAGGAAGGAAGAACAAAATGGAAGCCAAGGCATCCTCGGTCGGGGAGCTGTCGTCGAGCGGTCTTTTTGACGCTTTTCACCGGGGCATTTTGCAGAATGATCGGCTGCTGAAACTCGATACGCCCCTTGGCGCGAATTCCCTCGTTGCATTACGTGCCGAGGGTCATGCAAAAATAGGGCGCGACTATCGGTGGACTGTCGATGTAGCGTCGATGCGCACCGATCTTACGCTTCTGTCGTTGATGCATCAGGCCGTCACTTTGTGGATTCAGCAGGAAACCGCGCCATTCGCTGAGTCGACCTACCTTCCCGTCCACGGCTTTGTACACCGTATCGGGATGCTGGGTGCAGATGGTGGCCTGGCTGTCTACCAGCTAGAGATCTCGTCGGCTTTGCACTTCCTCGGGCATACCCGCGACGATCATTTTTGGCTCGAAAAGGATGCACGGGAGATTCTGGCGAATGTGTTCGACCGATATCCGCAGTTGCAAGGTCTCTATCGATTCGACACCGTCAGCACCCCGCGGGTGCGCTCGTATTGCAGACAGGCAGAGTCCGACCTGAATTTCGTCCATCGACTGCTCGAGGATGAGGGTTGGTATTTCTACTGGGAACACGCGACCACCCAGTCAGGGGAGCCACCGAAGACGACCCTGGTCATCGTCGACCGTCTTTCCTCGCTACCCCAGCCAAAGGATGCGACCTATACCCGCGGCAACGCGAGCAATGAAAGCAATGGCGTAGCGCAATGGGCAGCTATCCAGACGCTCCAAAGCGTGCGTTATACAACGCGTTCATTCGACTACAAGCGCCCGAATTACGACTTCGAGGCAGTTAGCGAAATCGAGTCGACGACCTACGAGATCGAGCAGCGGCGACAACGTGAAACGCAAAGCATCCCGACGGTGCCAATGGAGGTCTTCGAATCGACGCCGTATGGGTATCCCACCACAGATGCCGGTGGATCTCGCGCGCAATTGCATACGCAGGCCTGGGATGCACAGGCATTGCGCTACGTGGCAGTCGCCGGATTGCGATGGATCGACGCTGGGACGCGTTTCGTGCTGCACGACCACCCCCGGCATTCGAACCCGGACGCCAAGCACCGCGAGTTTGTCGCGATCGAAGCGCGATGGCTCGTCGAAAATAATGTGCCTATCGCTCGCCAGGGAGCTGCTTTCCCGCACAGTTTGCAGCGGCGAGTTTCCGATGCAAAAGCAGTTCGCGGGAGCGATTTCCAGTCGCCGCCACACCCGGCCGACGGCGAAACTGGATTCTTCGTCGTCGACGTCGAAGCTCAACCCACGACTATCGAATATCGGAGCCCGTTCGAGCACCGCAAACCAATCATGCATATCGAGCATGCGATCGTGGTGGCGCCAGAGGGGGAAGAAGCTTGGGCCGACGAATCGAATCGAATTCGCGTGCGGCACGCATGGGACCGCCAGAGTCCTGCAGGGGCTTTCAATACATCGCCGTTGCTGTTGTCGTTGCAGTCCGACACTGGGAATTCGTACGGCTCCGTACACGTTCCGCGCGCGGGCGAATGGGTGGCGATTAGCCACTGGGGCGGCGATTGTGATCGCCCGTTCGTGCTTGGACGGCTCAATGGCGGTACGACTCCACCGCCTTGGCATACGAATGTGTTGCTATCGGGTTTTCAGTCGAGTGGGTTCGGCGGTACGGGCGCTTTCAACTCGTTCGTTCACGACGACTCAACCAATCAAGGTGCGACGCGACTGACCTCCTTCACGGGTTCAAGCTACAGCTCGTTCCATCAGGGATATCTGATCAGCCAAGACCGGAACAAGCGTGGGCGTTACCTTGGTGCCGGTTTCCAGATTCACACCGACGACTACGGCGCGGTACGAGCGAACCGCGGCCTTTATTTGAGTACGCATGCCAAGGCGCACGACGCAGAGCAGCTCGACGTCGTTGAGGCGAGGGATCAGCTGACGCGATCGGGCATGCTTGTTGAATCGCTATCAAGCGCCAGCGCGACGGCGCAGGCGGAGTCGCTGGAGGGAAGTCAAGACACTCTGAAAGCCGTAGCCAAAGCCACCGAGCATCCCATTTCAGGACAAACGTCAGGGGGCAGGACCGATGGCGGCGGAACAGGGGAGGCCAACGGATTCGCCACCCCGATGATCATGATGGCCACGCCAGCCGATATCGGATTAACGTCCCGACAGTCGACTAGCATCGCAGCGGATCGACACATCAATCTGACCAGCGGCGAACACACTCACCTTGCCACGGGCAAATCCCTCATCGTTGCGGCCGCAGGAAAGATCAGCCTGTTTGTGCAGAAGGCGGGGATGAAGCTGTTCGCTGCAAAGGGCAAGGTCGAAATCGCTGCGCAAAGCGACGCGTTGAGCCTGTTCGCCGATCGTGACGTAACGGTTACCAGCAATCAAAGTAGAGTCGTAATCGAGGCGAAGCAGGAGCTGATTCTGAAGTGTGGTGGCTCGTACATTCGCATCACCGCGGACGGTATCGAAGACGGCTCGCGAGGACCTCGCACGATCAAATCGGCCTCATTCAGCCGTCAAGGTCCGAGCTCGATTGCTGAACACATGAACAGCTTGCCTAAGACTGCGTTCAACGACCCCTATGTGCTTCGCCACTCGATCACAGGCGAAGTGCTCAAGAATCACCCGTACGAGTTCGTACGGAGCGATGGAACAGTCATCAAGGGGGTGACGGACGAACTCGGTAAGACTTCGGTGCAGAAGAACGTGGACGTCGAGACGATGACTGTGCGTGTGTTGCCTCGCACGCTCAACGACGTCGGCTAGCGGCCCGAATCGTGGATCGCCATCAGCACATCTTGAATCTCTCCGATCAACCGCAGTAATCGTAGGTACCGGTATGGGTCCGAACAATTCCGGCAGCAACAACGCAGCGAAGCAATCCGATACGGTCGTCATTCAAGGGCAGCACGAGCCAGGCGGTGGGTCGTCCGCAAAGGTGACGTTAACGCCGGATGCCAACAAATGCACTAAAGAGTTTCATTGCGATCCGCGGCCACCTATCCCGGTGATTTTTATTCCCGGGGTGATGGGCTCCCTGCTCATCAACAGAAATACCGGGCAGGAGATTTGGAATCCGCCGAATGAAACCAACCGCGCTGCGATAGCATTCGGCTGGAATGGATACTTCTCAGATGCGTCGGAGCGCGAAACAAAGTACGACACATCGTCGGCAGTCGTCTCCACGCTCGGCGCGATCGTGACGACGGGTTGCGATCTGACGGCCGACGAAGCGCGACGGCGAGGCTGGGGGTCGGTCCATTCGAAGAGTTACCATGGATCGCTCGCTTGGCTTGAGCGTGAGCTCAACCACCCGATGAAGGCGGGAAAGCTCCTTGGCGCCTGGGCAAGCGGTGACCCGAAAGGTGAAGACTTCACTTTGAATCCGGTTATCGGGACAGCGCCATCGAGCTACGGCGCGAATGGTCCGGGTATCGACCCGCTTAAGGTCGACTCGGATGATTTTAAGAAGTTCTGCCAGTACCGATATCCGGTGTATGCGATCGGCTACAACTGGTTGCAATCGAATCTGCTGTCAGCCGAAGACGCTGTGAAGGGCGTCGACTATGTCGATCAGAAAACCCACAAGAAATACCATTTGATGGGCATCAAGGAGATCTGCGCCGAGAACAAAGTAAAGAAGGCAATCATCATCACCCACTCCATGGGGGGGCTCGTCGCCCGCATGGCTTCAGTGATAGCGGGTTACGAAGACTTGATGTACGCCGTGATCCACGGGGCCCAACCAGCGACTGGCGCACCTTTGGCCGCACGACGGTTTCGCGCCGGCGCTGAAGGGGAGGGGGCAATCCTCAATAAGGTACTCGTGGGGCGAAACGCGCCGGAATTCACGGCAATCACGGTCAATGCACCCGGGCCGTTGGAGCTCCTTCCGATGCCCGACTATCACGACTATGAACCATGGTGGGTTGTTCGCGACATGAAGCGACAGGAAGTACTCGCGCTGCCGAAGAAGAACGACACGCTGAAGTTGTTCACGTCACAGGCGTGGTACGGCTTGGTCCCCAACCAGTCCGACGCAATGCTCGATCCTGCTGGAATTGCCAAACAGCGCCTGCAAACGACTCAGCCTGGCATGACGCTGCAGAAGAACTTTCTGACGACAATGCAGGACGTGGTTGACCGGCAGCATCAACTGATAAACAACTATCATCCGAACACCTTTGCCTTCTACGGGAACGGTCCCTTGCGACGGTCGAGCGAGGTTGACCCGACAAAGGGCGGTACAGCCAAGGCTCCTACTAAGCAGGAGACCACCGCACCAGCGGATAAGCTGCTCACCTTCGGCCGAATCTATTGGCGTGGTGACTTCCCAGCAGGTACGACCGAAGAGGACCTGATGAAGGCCGAACTCTTGAGCGACGACCAGAAGGGCCAGGTCCGTATCCGCGTCAAGGGGCTTGTCTGTACACTCTTTGCGGAGATCATGGATCCCAATTTTCCGCAGGAGCGAGGCTTGATCTTTGGGGATGGCACGGTGCCGAGCTGGTCTGGGGAATCCGTCGCACGTGGCTTGAAGGCCGGTGTCCCTGGCGAAAAGGCGAAGGGTGTGCAGATCGCCTTCACGCAGAACGGGTTTGATCACCAAGGCTGCTTCGGGCATCCGTGGGCGAAGTGGGCCACACTCTATAGTATGGTCAAGGTCGCAAAATCGATCGACGTTCCCGTATGACAACATTAAACCAGTTCACAAATCGAATCGCAGTCGCGCTCGTGGCCTTCTCGGTAGGGATGGCCGCGTGCTCGAAGAGTAATCCGTCGGAGTTGCCTATGACCACCCCCGTGATGCATGACACCCGCCCGTGGTGTATTGGCCGTTTCGTTGTCGACCTTCCCCATGATGCAGAGGTGTACAACCAAGAATATAAGTACATGGGGTACTCGATCGATGTAGCGAAGAACGTAGGTCAACAGGAATTCGGACGGAGAGTAGAGGCGCGCGAGCACGAGCTGAAGACCAAGCTGCGGGTTGATCCGCATAATTCCTTCTCGCCGACGAAGACACCGTGGCTCCATCAGGCGGTACAGCCCAATGACTACTCGCGTCTCTTTGTTTTCGGGCGATACGACGTCCCGCCCGCCGAGCTCTCATACGACGTGGAAGGGTACGCGTGGTCGCACGACACGCAATTCACCCTGAAGAACAAGTTCGGCGATGGCTATGACCAGAGCGCGGTCCAGAATGCGTCCGAGATCCTGCGAAATATTCGTCCGCGTGATGAAGGGGATGTGCCGAACGATGGCGCATTTTGCTTTAACGGCGGCCTGATCGGCGGCAAGCAACTTCCGGCTTTCGATGCCACCGTCGCGGCCGGTCTTGTTCCGGGGCGACCGTCTAATCTGATCGTGAAGCAGCGCGAATCTGTTGCTGCCGATCAGAAGGCGTCGCTGTTGAGCGGGCTTTCGGAATTTGAGGCTCAGCTGAAGCCGTACGCGGGGCACTATAAGGTATTGCGAAAGGGCAAGCGTCAAGTCGCCGGCATTCAAGCCGAGGAAATTCTCGTCGACATCCATGAAGATGGCGTCCAGAAGTACCAGTTCTATCTGTTGGCGGCCGGGGTAGAGGGAGATCCATCAAAACCGCACACCGCCATTCAATTGTTGTTCGGCGCGGAATCTGACGCGGTGAATCCCGCCTCCGTGACGACGTCACCAGTGAACGAGGAACAGGCCGTCCAGGCGTGGGATACGGTCCTGAACAGCTTCCACTATCGTGGTGCCGCGAAGTAAGGAGGAGGTGGAGGAATGCCGCGCTATGACATTGTGAAGGGCGATCTGACAACCGTTGGCGGAGTGGTGCAGGGCGGGGATGGGGCAGACCTGATAAACGGTCGCGAGCAAGCCTACGAACATGATCCCGTCTTTTGTCCAGTCTGCAAAACCGTCGGGAAAATCGCGTGCGATGGCCCGCGGATTTCCACCACCGGTCCCGATGGCCGGCAGGCAGCGCTCAGTGACGATCTTTGCATCTGTCTTTGTTCTCCGCCACCACGTCTGGTCGCCTCGCAGACGACGTCGTGTAGCGACACTTAACCTCGCGGTGGATGTCGTCGACAACCCAGAGTTTTCCGCAAACGTAACGCTAGCGGTGTGATCGTCTTTACCCGCCCACTGCGATTGCGCATATGAACAAAAAAGTCAGGAAATTTGCTTTCAATGAGATTTCATGTCAGGCTGAAAACGCAGATGGCATAGGGGAAATGCGCAACTGCTTATGGGTAACGAGAATTTCATACGAAATGTGATATAAGAGGCCGATGATTTCCTGTTCCAACTGCGCATGTGCGAGGTTGGTGCGTTCCAAACTTAATTGCGAAACGTTCCAGACTTTATTGTCATGGGACATCTGGCGCCTGCGCGCCGCTACGACGCGCGGCACCCAGGAAAAAAGCCCTCGTTTCGAGGGCTTTTTGTTTTTGGCTCAATGGAACAGGGTGCGTTTGCCCGGTCAGGCCAGGAGGCCGATCCCCCAGCCGAGCGCCGCGCTCGCGATCACGACGGCCCATGGCGGCACGCGCCAGAACACCAGCGCGACGAATGCGACGAGCGCGGCGGCGAGATCGCGCGGCGCCACGATCGTGTCGGTCCAGACCGGGTGATAGAGCGCGGCGAGCAGCAGCCCGACGACGGCCGCGTTCACGCCCGCAAGCGCGGCCTGCATCCGCGTGCTGCGTCGCAGGCGCTCCCAGAACGGCGCGGTGCCGGCCACCAGCAGGAACGACGGCGCGAAGATCGACACCAGCGCGATCGTGCCGCCGAGCCAGCCGGTCGGCGCGTTGCGCAGCGATGCGCCGAGGAATGCCGAGAACGTGAACAGCGGCCCCGGCACGGCCTGCGCGACGCCATATCCGGCCAGGAACGCCGCATCGCCGACCCAGCCGGGCGCGACCACGGCCGCCTGCAGCAGCGGCAGCACCACGTGCCCGCCGCCGAACACGAGCGCGCCCGTGCGGAAGAACGCGTCGACGACGGCGAGCGTGTCGGAGCGCAGCGCGCGGGCCGCGAACGGCAGTACGACGAGGAGCGCCGCGAACAGCGCGAGCCACAGCACGCCCGCGCGGGGCGACACGTGCAGCGGCAACGGGTCGTGGGCGCCGCGTGCCGGCT
>NZ_JAAGPP010000253.1:0-7703 GCF_017104975.1 Burkholderia sp. Ac-20344 | reverse complement strand
GGGCGTCATCCCGAGCGTGCGGATCGCGCTTTCGATCGCCGGCTGCGCGCCCGGCACGTGCTCGACGGTCAGCATCCGCTGCATCAGGTTGAATTCGAGCGCCGACACCTCGCTCATCCCGCCGAGCTTCTTGCGGATCAGCGTTTCCTCGGTCGGGCAGTCCATCTGCATGATCCGGAACGCAGAGCGCACGTGGCCCGACGCGGTCGCCTGCGCGACCGGCAGCGGCGCGAGCGTCAGCGCCGCAGGCGCGCAGCAATCGCCGGCCGCGTGGTCGTGGTCGTGACCGGCATGGTCATGCGCGGCGTGATCGTGGCCAGCATCGCCATGCTCGGCATGCCCGTGCGAACACGACGCACCATGCACATGCGTGTCGTCGTGTGCAGGGTCGTGATCGTGGCCAGCGTCGTCGTGATCGTGGCCATGGTCATGGTCATGGCCGCCTGACGCGGCCTTGCCGTGCGCGTGCTCGCCGGCCGCCGGCGCCGCATCGGCAACGGTCGCCAGCTGCGTGTCGCGCGGGTCGGCGCAGCACGCATCGGCGCCGTCGGCATGACGGTGTCGTGGGTCGTGGGTACGCTTGGCGTCGGTCATGACAACCTCCTTTGTGACTTGACGGTGTAGAGTTAACACCCTGAAGCCACTACAAGGTCAACCCTTGCACGGGAGAAAGGTATGAAGATAGGCGAACTGGCCAAAGCGGCCCGCTGCACACCCGAGACGATCCGTTTCTACGAGAAAGAGGGTCTGATGCCGGATGCGGAGCGCACCGACTCGAACTATCGCAACTACACCGACGTGCACGTCGAACGGCTGCGCTTCATCCGCAATTGCCGCGCACTCGACATGGCCCACGACGAAATCCGCGCGCTGCTGCGGCTCACCGACACGCCGGCCGATCCGTGCGATTCGATCAATTCGCTGCTCGACGAACATATCGGGCACGTCGACGCGCGCCTCGCGGAACTCACGCATCTGCGCGACCAGCTCACCGAATTGCGCCGCCAGTGTGTCGGGGAGCATTCGGTCGAAGATTGCGGCATCGTGCACGGTCTGGCGACGATGGAGACCGTCGCGCCGGCCGCGAAGCGATCGCACCTCGGCTGAGACCCTTGTGAAATATGATAGTCTGGTTGAGAATAGTTATATTCTTACTAGATATTCAATAACTATTCATGTCCGCTAGCCGCCCGTCCCCGCTCGCGCTGGCCGTCCTCGCGACGCTCACCGAAACGCCGATGCATCCGTACGGGATGCTGCAGCAACTGAAGACCCGCGGGTACGACGAAGTCGTCAACGTGCGGCAGCGCACGAGCCTCTACCAGACGATCGACCGGCTGCTGCGCGACGGGCTGATCGCCGTGCACGACACCGAGCGCGATGGCGCGTTTCCGGAGCGCACGCTGTATGCGCTGACCGAGGCCGGGCACACGGCCGGGCAGGCGTGGCTGCATGCGCTGCTCGCAGAGCCCGCGCGTGAATTCCCGGCGTTCGGCGCCGGCCTGGCCTTCCTGCCGCTGCTCGACGCCGAAGATGCACGCCACCAGCTCGAGCTTCGGATCACCCGGCTCGACGCCGAACGCGAACGCCTCGAAACGCTGCGCGCCACCGCGCAGGCCGACCAGGTGCCGCGCCTGTTCCTGTTGCAGAACGAACACGCGCTCGTGCTGCTCAATGCCGAGCTCGAATGGGCGCGCAGTGTCGTCGAACACCTGAAGATCGGTGCGCTGCGCTGGGTGGACGGCTGACGCGTCGCGCAGGCCGGCGCCCGCCGGCAACGTGCATCGCCCCGATCAAAGCACCTTGCCGGGATTCAGGATGCCGAGCGGATCCAGCGCGGCCTTCAGGCGTCGCATCACGCCGATTTCCGCGTCGCTGCGCGTATGCGCGAGATAGGGACGCTTGAGCACGCCGATCCCGTGCTCGGCCGACACCGAGCCGCCCATGTCCCGCACCACCGCGTACACGCAGTGATCGAGCGCATCGAGGTCCGCGCCGGTCATCCCGGCCAGCGATACGCCGATGTGCACGTTGCCGTCACCGACATGCCCGAAGAACAGGCACGTGACGTCCGGCCAGCATGCCCGCAACGCCACCTCGCAGCGCTCGGCGAACGCGCCGAGCTCGCCGGTCGGCAGGCTCACGTCGAAGTTGACGAGATGCGGCAGCGCATCGATCGCGAGGCCTTCGCGCAACGTCCACAGGTCGCGCGCCTGCCGCTCCGACGTCGCGAGCACCGCGTCCTCCACGAGCCCTGCGTCGAGCGCCGCCGCGAGACCGGCTTCCAGCGCCTGGTGCGCGTCGCCGCCCGGTGCGCTCGTCGCGCATTCGATCAGGACCGCGAAGCCATCGTCGCCGATGAACGGCGCCGAGACGCCGGGCGTATGACGCGCGACGTAGTCGTAGAACGCCGGCCACATCGCCTCGAAGCTGACGACCTCCGGGAGCATGCGCACGCGGTTCCACAACTCGACCACCGCGTCGTAGTCGCGCACGCGGCAAAGCGCGGTGGCCGGCGCCGCGAGCAACGGATGCAGCCGCAGCACCGCGCGCGTGACGACGCCGAGCGTCCCCTCGCTGCCGATGAACAGCTGCTTCAGGTCGTAGCCCGCGTTGTTCTTCAGCATCCGGCTCATCGACGACACGACCGTGCCGTCCGCGAGCACGGCCTCGAGCCCGAGCACCTGCTCGCGCATCATCCCGTAGCGGATCGCGCGCGTGCCGCCCGCATTGGTCGCGAGCATGCCGCCGATCTGGCATGAGCCGCGCGCACCGAGATCGACGCCGAACGTGAAACCCGCCGCTTCCGCGGCTTCCTGCACCGTCTGCAGCGGCGTTCCGGCGCGTACGGTCATCGTGCCGGCCGCCGCGTCGAGCGCTTCGACGCCCGCGAAGCGTTCCATCGACAGCACGACCTCGCCGCCGAGCGCGACTGCGCCACGCGCGAGCCCCGTCAGGCCGCCTTGCGGCACGACCGGCTGGCCGAGCCGCGCACACAGTGCGAGCGTGCGCGACACGTCGTCGACACTGCGCGGGCGCACCAGCGCGCGCGGCCGCACGCCGGCCGGCTCGTTGTACGCGGTGAAGTAACGCGGATCGATGTCGGCTGCACGCGTGACGAGTCCATCGCCCAGTTCGGCGACGAGCCCGGCTTCAAGCGCATCACCCGACAACGCCGCGCCGTCCTGTTCGCCACCCGCGGCGGCCGTGTTCCGGTTCTGCATCGCGCGCGGCCCCGCTTACTTCGTCGAGATGTCGATATCGCCGAAATACTTCAGGCCGAGCGACTTCACCGTGCCATCCGCCTTCAGCTTGTCGATCGCCGCATCGAGTTTCGCCTTCAGCGCGCTGTCGCCTTTACGCAGCCCGAAGGCGATGCCGCTGCCGAGGATCCTGTCGTCGTGCACGGGCTGGCCGACGAACGAGAAGCCCTTGCCGTCCGGACGCGACAGGAAGCCGCGCTGGCCGGACGGTGCGAGCACGAGCGTCGCATCGAGACGGCCCGACACGAGATCCGCGTACGCCTGGTTCTGATCCTGGTACGGGACGATCGCGACGCCGGCCGGCTCCCAGTGCGCCTTCGCGAAGGTTTCCTGGATCGATGCCTGCAGCACGCCGACGCGCTTGCCCTTCAGCGATTCCGGCGTCGGCAGCAGGCCGCTGCCGGTGCGCGCGATCAGCTGGGTCGGCACGCGATAGATGATCGTCGTGAAGTCGATCGCCTGGCGTCGCTGCTCGGTCGCGTTCATTGCCGAGTTGATCGCGTCGAACTTGCGGCCCTGCAGCGCGGGAATCAGGCCGTCGAACGACGTCTCGACCCATTTGCACGACAGCTTCGCCGTCTGGCAGACGGCATTGCCGACGTCGATGTCGAAGCCCTGCAGGTCGCCGTTCGGCGCTTTCGATTCGAACGGCGGGTATTGCGCTTCGAGGCCGAAGCGCAGCGTCTGCGCTTCGGCGAGCGCAGCGCCCGAGCCGATTGCGCACGCGAGTGCGAATGCGAGTTTCAGGGTGGCCGTGTGCTTCATCGTGATCTCCTGTGTCTGGTCGATGCGACGCTTCCCGTCGCCGGATGCCCGTCGCCGGTTTCCGTACTACGGGACTTACAGTGAACGCAGCCGCCGCGCGCCTTCGACCAGCGTCGCGTCGTCCTTCGAAAAACTGAGCCGGATCACGCCGGCGTCGGTACCGTCGGTATAGAACGCCGACAGCGGAATCGTCGCGACGCGCGCGTCGCGGATCAGGCGCAGCACGAAATCGCTGTCGCTCTCGTCCGAGAAGTGCCGGAAGCGCGCGAGCAGGAAGAACGAGCCTTCGCTCGGCAGCAACTCGAAACGCGAATCGGCCAGCTCGCGCACGAGCAGGTCGCGCTTGGCCTGGTAGAACGCCGACAGGCCGAGATAGCTGTCCGGCCGCGCGAGGATCTCCGCGAACGCGACCTGCATCGGCGTGTCGGCCGCGAACACCATGAACTGGTGCACCTTGCGGATCTCGTCCATCAGCTCGGCCGGCGCGAGGCAATAGCCGACCCGCCAGCCCGTCACGTGGAACGACTTGCCGAACGACGACACGATCACGCTGCGCTCGGCCAGCTCGCGATGGCGCGCCATGCTCTGGTGTTGCGCGCCGTCGAACACGACGTGTTCGTAGACTTCGTCGGACAGGATCACGAGGCCGGTATCGCGCGTGAGCTGCGCAAGCCGCGCGAGATCGTCGGCCGAGAACACGGTCGCGGTCGGGTTGTGCGGCGTGTTCACGATGATCATCCGCGTACGCGGGTTGATCGCCGCGGCCACCTCGTCCCAGTTCACGCGGAAATGCTCGGGCGACAGCTTGATCGCCACGGGCGTCGCGCCTTGCAGCCGCACGATCGGCGCATAGCTGTCGAACGACGGCTCGAAGTAGATCACCTCGTCGCCCGGATGCACGAGCGCGCTGATCGCCGCGTAGAGCCCTTCGCTCGCGCTCGCGATCACCGTGATCTCGGTGGCCGGGTCGTAGCTCGCGCCGTACAGCGCCTCGGTCTTTTCGGCGAGCCGCTCGCGCAGCGCCATGACGCCGGCCATCGGCGCGTACTGGTTGTGCCCGTCGCGCATCGCGCGCGCGACGCCTTCGACAAGCGCCGGATCGGGTGCGAAATTCGGTGCCCCCTGCGACAGGTTCAACGCATCGTACCGAGCAGCCAGTTGGCCGATCACCGTGAAGATCGTCGTCCCGACGTCGGGCAGTTTCGAACGGGGCGCGGTGGCGCTTCGCATGACTCCTCCTTCTGATGTCCTTCGGGCGGCCCCGCGCGACGCGCGTGGCCTGTATCTTCCGCAAGATTTAGCCCGAGCCAATATCGGCGGACAATCGAAAGTTCGTCATGGCGGCCATGCATTTTTCTCATGGCGCGTGGAGAGAGGTGCGCAGCGGCAAGGCTAGCCTGCCGGGGTGACATGCGAATCAGGCATTTCCCTAAGGGGGTTACCGGCCGGCCGCCGCCAGATAGGCGAGCAGCACCGCCCGCAGTTCGTCGCGCAGCGCGGCGATGTCGAACGCGGGCCCGAGCGTCAGCAACGCCTGCGAGAGACCGCCGTAGCAGATCGTGTGCGCCATTCGCGAGAGCCCGTCGAGCCGTGCGGCCGGCGGTGGATCGGCCGCATGCGCGAGCGCGTCGCGCCACAGCGCGACATATGCGTCGTAATGCCGGCGGTACGCAGCGAGCGGCGACACCTGCCGCTCCAGCGCGAAGAGCGCACCCCACAGCGCCGCATCGGCGCCGATCGCGTCGACCTGCAGGTCGACGAGCGCAGCGGCGAGTTCGGCCCGCGCCGCGCCGCGCAGCCGCGCCACGACATCGCGCAGCCGGTCGGCCAACGCCAGCACGTGCCGGTGGATGCAGAGCGCCGCGAGGCTCTGCTTGTCGCCGAAATACTCGTAGAAAGTGCCGATGCTGACGCCCGCAACCGCCGCGATCTCCCGGATCGTCGCTTTCGCATAGCCGCGTTCGAGCAAAAGCTGAACGAACGCCTGCTGCAGCGCGTCGGAGCTCGCCTGCGCGCGCGACTGGCGCGGCCGGCGGCGCAATGCGGGTGCGGGTTGCGCCGCCGGCTGGCCGGGCGGCGCCGGAACCTGAACATGTCGCGGCGGCATATTTGCTACTCTGGAAATCAGCAGGGAATGCGTTTTACCGGGGGCCCGAACCGGCGCCGAAGCGCCATGCGTGCGGCATGGCGCCGGCCGCCCGCGAAGCATGAGACCGGAGACAACCTCGATGACCGAATCGACTCACGCCGTCACGAACCAGTTCGACGAACTGGTCGACTATAACCTCTTCGCGACGGACATCGCGCTGCGCGACGCGCTCACCCGCGCGGGCGCCGACTGGGCCGTGCCGCAGCTCGACGCATACGGCGCACGGCTCGGCAGCGCCGACACCGCGCAACTCGCAGACGCAGCGAACCGCCACACGCCGGAACTGAACATCTTCGACCGGCGCGGCCGGCGCATCGACCGCGTCGACTTCCACCCGGCGTGGCATGCGCTGCTCGGCCAGTACCGTCACGAAGGCTTCGTGTCGCTCGCGTTCCGCGAGTCGCGCCGCGGCCGCTGGGCCGCGACTGCGGCCGGCTTCTACCTGCATGGCCAGATCGAGGCCGGCACGCTGTGCCCGGCGACGATGACGCAGGCCGCGATTCCCGTGCTGCAGAAGGAACCCGCGCTGTGGGCGCTGCTGCGCGACAAGCTCTACAGCGACGACTACGATCCGCGCGACGTGCCGGTCGCCGACAAGCGCTCGATCTGGTTCGGCATGGGCATGACCGAAAAACAGGGCGGCTCCGACGTGCGCGCGAACACGACGCTCGCGACCGCCGTCGGCGCGGGCGGACGCGGCGGCGAATACCGGCTGCGCGGCCACAAGTGGTTTTTCTCCGCGCCGATGTGCGACGCGCACCTCGTCGTCGCGCACACCGAAGGCGGCAGCCCGTCGTGTTTCTACGTGCCACGCTGGCGGCCGGACGGCACGAAGAACGCCGTCGAGATCCAGCGGCTGAAGGACAAGGTCGGCAACCGCAGCAACTCGAGCAGCGAGATCGAGCTGAACGACGCGTGGGGCATCATGCTCGGCGACGAAGGCCGCGGCATTCCGACCATCATCGAGATGGCCACCTACACGCGGCTGAACTGCGTGCTCGGCAGCGCGGCGATGCTGCGCCAGGGCGTCGTGCAGGCGATCGCGTACACGCGCCAGCGCCATGCGTTCGGCCGCGCGCTCGCCGATCAGCCGCTGATGCGCACCGTGCTCGCCGATCTCGCGCTCGAAAGCGAAGCGGCGCTGTCCCTCTCGATGCGTCTCGCCGACGCATTCGAGCGCGACGACTCGCCGCTCGAACGCGCGTGGAAACGCATCGTCACGCCTGCCGCGAAATTCTGGGTGTGCAAGCGCGCGGTCGAGCTGACCGGCGAGGTGATGGAAGTGTTCGGCGGCAACGGTTATGTCGACGACGGCCCGATCGCGCGGCTGTTCCGCGAGGCGCCCGTCAACTCGATCTGGGAAGGCTCGGGCAACGTGATGTGCCTCGACGTGCTGCGCGCCGTGTCGCGCGAGCCCGACGCGGCCGCCGCGCTGTTCGCCGAACTCGCCGAACTCGCCGACCTCGGCGCGGGCGAACCGGGCATCCGCGCGGCCACCGGCGCCAGGCCGGACGACCGCGCCGGAA
>NZ_JAAGPP010000252.1:0-7811 GCF_017104975.1 Burkholderia sp. Ac-20344 | reverse complement strand
GACGCTGCGGCCCGCGCGCAGATGCGCGAGCATCGCGGCGACGATCGCCTCCTGCGGCGTCGATGCATGGCCGCCGCGCTTGCCGACGTGCTCGATGCGCGCATCGGCACGCGCATGGCGCAGCACGGCCCGCCGGCGCGACTGCGGCCAGCCCCCCGACGCGGCGGCCAAACACGAACGGACGGCGGCCATTGAGCCGCGCGACGCTGCGGCCCGCGCGCAGATGCGCGAGCATCGCGGCGACGATCGCCTCCTGCGGCGTCGATGCATGGCCGCCGCGCTTGCCGACGTGCTCGATGCGCGCATCGGCACGCGCATGGCGCAGCACGGCCCGCCGGCGCGACTGCGGCCAGCCCCCCGACGCGGCGGCCAAACACGAACGGACGGCGGCCATTGAGCCGCGCGACGCTGCGGCCCGCGCGCAGATGCGCGAGCATCGCGGCGACGATCGCCTCCTGCGGCGTCGATGCATGGCCGCCGCGCTTGCCGACGTGCTCGATGCGCGCATCGGCACGCGCATGGCGCAGCACGTCGGGATTCACGAGATCGTCGACGAGCAGCACGTCCGCCGCGCCGATCGCGTGGACGGCCTTGAGCGTCAGCAGGTCGGCGTCGCCGGGGCCGGCGCCGATGAGCCACGCGCGGCTCATCGGGCGCGGCACGGCGCGCACCGTGTCGAAACAGTGGAACAGGGCAGGCGGGCGGCACGGCGGCGGCCAGCGGACAGGTCACGCATGACGGATCGAACGAAGCCCGCGCGGACGCGGGCGGAATGCGCACCCCATCCGTCCCCCGCGGATCGGGCGTTCGGCGAGCGTCGGGCTCGCCCCTTGCGTCGGCCGGTATCCGGGCTGGCCGCTTGCCAGGCCGCAGCCTTCCCGCCCGGCTGAAGGGCAGTGGCATCGTGGGCGGCCTGGGCGCGTGCGCGGGGAAGCGCGTCGCGCGGGCGGCGTACCGTTGCGGGGACAGCACAGGCCGGGCGGTGGTCCGCCTCCTGTTTCCCGTTTAACTGCACGCGCGGAATGCGCATGCGAGCACCGAACGCGGCGCATACGATAGCACAGCGCACATCGGGCACGGCGCCGGCGAACCGGGCCCGTATCCGTTCGGTACTCGATCCGGCGGCGCTGCGTTGTCCGGCCGTAATATTGGTGTGCGATCCTCTGGCCAACGTCACGACCAAGGCGCGGGCTTCGGGCCCCCGGTCGCACGAGGCTGACGAAATCCATACCAAAATCGGCTCGCTCTGCCGGACCTGCAGGGCGATGACCACTACATCGCAAAGCACCGCACCTATGCCGAACGTACGCAGGTGGACAACCTCCCATGGGGCCGGCCGTGCACTCGCTCTCGGCGTGCTGGTGGTTTCGGCAGGACTGGCGTTGGCAGCGTGGCCGCAGGTCACGAAGATCGTGCTGGCGCGATCGGTTGCCGCGCTGGGGATGCAAGTCGTCCAGCAGATCGACGTTGTGTTCGATTCGGCGGCCAGGACGCTTGCCGACGTCGATGCCTCGCCGTACGCGGCCTGCTCGCCCCAGGATCGGCGCCTGTTGCGATCGGCTTCCGTGCAGTCGAAGTACATCAAGGACGTCGGACGCCTGTCGGGCCCCGATCTGCTCTGCACGACGATGCTGGGCGTGCTGCCCAGGCCCTTTGCTCCGAAGCGGCAGCCGTTCCGGCTGACCGACGCGATGTCGGCCTTCTGGACTGTGCCGTTGTTGTCGAGCCCCGACACGCTGGGGCTGGTGGTCGCCGGGGGGAGGGCGAACCTGCTGATGGATCTGGACGCCTTCAGGGTGCCGCCGCCGCCGGGTCTGCACTACGTGATCGGACTCAAGGGCCACCCGACCGCGCTCGTCATCGGACTCGACAAGCGCGGCGTCCCCGGGTACGTCGATACCGGCCAGGTGCCGGGGTTTCGGGACGGCAAACCCTTCTGCTCGGCCCGGGTGCCGCTGTGCGCCATCGTCGTCGTGACGCCGCAGGCGCTCGCGAACGCGAGTCGGCGCGCCACCTGGCTGCTGGGGATCGCCGCTGGCGCGGCGGGCTGCTGCCTGGGGTTCGGCGCGCTGATGCTGCACCGACGCTGGGCCGCACTTGCGGCGCAGATACGTCGAGCGCTGGCAAACGGGCAATTCGTCCTGCGCTATCAGCCGATCGTTGCGCTGGGCGCGTCATCGCGGATCGTCTCCGCCGAAGCGCTGATCCGCTGGACCGGCGGGCCGGCCGCCCCCGACGTGTTCATTGCCGAGGCCGAACGCGCGGGCATGATCGTCGACGTCACGGCGTTCGTCGTGCGCACGGTCCTGCGGGAGATGCGCGTGCTGTTCGACAGCAGGCCGGACTTTTGCGTCACCATCAACGCCAGCGCGCCCGAATTGCGGGACGGCAGCCTGATGGCGACGCTGAACAGCTGCTGGCCGGCCGGATTGTCGCGCCGGCATGTCGGCGTCGAACTGACCGAACGGTCGACCGTGGAACTGCCGGAAATCGTGCCGGCACTGCGGCAATTGCGCGAGCTCGGGCATCCCGTCTACATCGACGATTTTGGCACCGGCTACTCCAGCCTGAGCCTGCTGCAGCATCTTCCGATCGACTACATCAAGGTCGACCGTTCGCTGCTGCCGGTCGCGCCGGACCATGACGGCACTTCGTTCATTCCGGAGATCCTGGCGATTGCCCGCCGGCTCGGGGCCGGCCTGGTCTTCGAGGGCGTCGAGACCCGTGAGCAGGCGGACATGCTCGACATCCCCGGGCAGTCGATCCGTGCGCAGGGCTGGTATTTCGGGCGTCCCGATACCGTCGAAGCGCTGCGCCACGCGATCGCGGCGCAGTCGCCGGGAACCGGCTGAGCCGCTGGACCGAAAAGCCGGCCGCGACGCGCGCTCGCACGGGCTCGCGGGCCGTCGTCTTGACGCTCTCGGCGCGCCCGCCTACACTCGCACGCGTTTTGGTGCTCGCGCGTGCCGCTCCGGCGCGCGCAGTTAAACGGGAAACAGGGAGCCTGCCTGCACCGCAGTCGAGCCAACCTGTGCTGCCCCCGCAACGGTAAGCGAACGCGTCGTGCCCGGCACGACGCAGCGCCGCTTCGCCGCATGCCTGCCGCATGCGGACGACCGCCACTGGATGCCGTGCATCCGGGAAGGCGAAGCGGCGTGTTCGTCAGCCCGGATACCGGCCAGGACGTTGGATCCAGCGCCGCGGGGAGGCGGCGCATCGTCCACGGCCGCAGTACGCCCAGACGTCCGAGCGTTTCCCGCTTCCTCCGCCGAACCGTCCGCTGCATGCACGCGCCGGCGCGGCGTGCGACAGGCGGCACGGGCAGGGCACGCGGCAGCCGTGTTGGCATTCACCCTGTCGACCGTTCGCAAGGGAGCATCATGCTCGACTCGTTCTTCCGCCTGTTCAACGACAGCAATTCCGGGCTGCGCGGCAAAATCGTCGCGATCTACTCATTGCTCGTCGCATTCAACGTCGCCGCGTGGGTCTGGGCCTTCGTCGCGTTTCGCGACCAGCCCGTGCTGCTGGGCACCGCGCTGCTTGCGTACGTGATCGGGCTGCGCCACGCGGTCGATGCCGACCATATCGCCGCGATCGACAACGTCACGCGCAAGCTGATGCAGGAAGGCCGCAGCCCGCTCGGCGCGGGCCTGTTCTTCTCGCTCGGCCATTCGACCGTGGTGATCGTGATGTCGGTGGCCGTCGCGCTGACCGCGGCGTCGCTCGCGCGCTTCGAGAGCATGAAGACCTGGGGCGGCGTGATCAGCACGAGCGTGTCGGCGTTCTTCCTGCTGGTGCTCGCCGCCGCGAACCTGCTGATCCTGATCTCCGTGTACCGGACGTTTCGCGCGGCCCGCCGCGGCGAGGCGATCGTCGATTCCGATCTCGACTTGCTGATGAACCAGCGCGGCGTGCTCGCGCGCCTGTTCCGGCCGCTGTTCCGCCTCGTGTCGCGCAGCTGGCACCTGTATCCGGTCGGCTTTCTGTTCGGCTTCGGCTTCGATACCGCGACCGAGATCGCACTGTTCGGCATTTCGGCGACGCAGGTGCAGGGCGGCATGTCGTTCTGGTCGGTGATGGCGCTGCCGGCGCTGTTCACCGCGGGCATGACGCTCGTCGACACGACCGACGGCATCCTGATGATGGGCGCGTACCGCTGGGCATACGTGCGGCCGATCCGCAAGATCTACTACAACATGACGATCACGTTCGTGTCGGTGCTGGTCGCGGCGTTGATCGGCGGCATCGAGGTGCTCGCGCTGCTCGCCGACAAACTCTCGCTGCAGGGCCCCGTCTGGGCATTCTCGACGCTGGTCGCCTCGCATTTCGGGATGCTCGGCTACGTCGTGATCGGCCTGTTCCTCGCGTGCTGGATCGTGTCGGCCGCGATCTACCGGCTCAAACGTTACGACGAGATCGACGTGACGCTCTCGGCCTGACCCCTCATTCGACACAGGACCTACCATGACCCTACGCAAGCTTCCCGTCACGATCGTCACGGGCTTTCTCGGCAGCGGCAAGACGACGCTGATGCGCCATATCCTGCAGCACGCCGAAGGCCGCCGCATCGCGGTGATCGTCAACGAATTCGGCGAGCTCGGCATCGACGGCGAAATCCTCAAGGGCTGCGGCATCGGCTGCGAGGATGCCGACGGCGCGCAGGGCGAAGCGTCGGGCCAGCTCTACGAACTCGCGAACGGCTGCCTGTGCTGCACCGTGCAGGAAGAGTTCTATCCGGTGATGGAAGCGCTCGTCGAGCGGCGCGCGGACATCGACCACGTGCTGATCGAGACGTCCGGCCTCGCGCTGCCGAAGCCGCTCGTGCAGGCGTTCAACTGGCCGACGATCCGCAACAGCTTCACGGTCGACGCGGTCGTGACCGTCGTCGACGGGCCGGCTGCCGCCAGCGGCCAGTTCGCGGAAAACCCGCAGGCCGTCGACGCGCAGCGCCGCGCCGATCCGAACCTCGATCACGAATCGCCGCTGCACGAGCTGTTCGCCGATCAACTGTCGTCCGCCGATCTCGTGATCGTGAACAAGGCCGATCTCGTCGGCGACGCCGAGTTCGCGCAGATCGAAGCCGCGATTCGCGACGAGATCCCGCCGCAGGTGAAGATCGTGCGTGCGACGCGCGGCGAGCTCGACCTCGCGATGCTGCTCGGCCTCGAATCGGCATCGGAAGAGACGATCCACCTGCGCCACGACCATCACGGCTCGGCCGACGACGGCGATCACGATCACCATCACGACGATTTCGACTCGGTGGTCGTGTCGGGCGACGCCGGTACGCGCGAAGCGACGATCGCCGCGCTGCAGCGCGTCGTCGAAGCGCACACGATTTATCGCGCGAAAGGTTTCGCCGCGCTGCCCGGCGCGCCGATGCGGCTCGTGATCCAGGGCGTCGGCCGCCGCTTCGACAGCTATTTCGACCGTCGCTGGCAGGACGGCGAAACGCGCGCGAGCCGCTTCGTGCTGATCGGCGAGGATCTCGACGCGGCCGCGCTGCAACGCGCGTTCGACGCCGCGTGCGCGGCCGAACCGCAACAGGCGTAACGCACGATGCATTTGCTGCGCACCACGCCGGGCGGCTTCGTCGACGATACGCAGGGTGTCGTCCGGATCGACCAGCAGCCGGCCGACATCGTGATCCTGAGCTCGGCCGACACGACGCTGTCGCTGCTCGCGAGCGTCGTGCCGCAACTGCCGGCCGGCTTCCCGAGCGTACGGCTCGCGAACGTCACGTTCCTGCGGCAGCCGGCGTCGGTCGACTTCTACGTCGACGACGTGCTGCAGCATGCGAAGTCGGTCGTGATCGATCATCTCGGCGGCGAAGCGTACTGGCCGTACGGGATCGAGCAGGCCGTGTCGCTCGCGTCGAAGCGCGGGCAGCAGCTCGCGATGTTCTCGGGCGACCTGCAGGAAGACCCGAACCTCGTCGCGAAAAGCACCGTCGCGCCCGACCTGTGCCGGCTGTGGTGGCGCTACCTGCGTGAAGGCGGCGTGCACAACGCCGAGGCGCTGCTGCGCAGCATTGCCTTCCACACGCTCGGGTTCGGCGACGAACCCGAACTCCCGCGCCCGCTGCCGGCCGCCGCGCTGTATCACCCGGCGCGCGACCGCGCGAGCGTCGACGACTGGCGGCCGCGCTGGACGCCCGGCGCGCCCGTCGTCGCGATCCTGTTCTATCGCGCGCACTGGCAGGCCGCGAACACGGCCGTGTTCGATGCGCTGGCCGATGCGCTCATCGAGGAAGGGCTGAATCCGCTGCCGATTGCGGTTACGTCGCTGAAGGACGCGGTGAGCCGCGAAGTCATCACGCAGCTCTGCGACACGCACGACGTCGCGCTCGTGCTGAACACGACCGCGTTCGCGGCCGGCGCGATCGACAGCCCCGAACACGACGTGCTCGCCGGCGATGCGCCGGTGTTGCAGGTGATCCTGTCCGGCGGCAATCGCGACGCCTGGGTGGCCGACAACCAGGGCCTGCATGCGCGCGATATCGCGATGCACATCGCGCTGCCGGAAGTCGACGGCCGCATCGTCACGCGCGCGGTGAGCTTCAAGGGGCTCGCGTACCGCTGCCCGCACACCGAGGTCGACGTCGTGCGCTACCAGCCGGACGCCGAACGGATCGCGTTCGTCGCGGCGCTCGCGCGCGGCTGGTGCCGGCTGCGCACGCTCGACCCTGCCGACAAGCGCGTCGCGCTGATTCTCGCGAACTATCCGCAAAGCGAAGGGCGGATCGGCAACGGCGTCGGGCTCGACACGCCTGCGTCCGCGCTGCGCGTGCTCGCGGCGCTGCGCGACGCGGGCTATGCGGTGGCCGACCTGCCGCCCGACGGCGATGCGCTGATCGCGCGGCTCACCGAAGGCGTGACCAACGACGCGGCCGTGCACGCGTTGCGCCCCGCATTCCAGAGCTTCCCGCTGGTCGACTACGTCGCGCGTTTCGCGCGGTTGCCGGCCGCCGTGCGCGACGCGCTGAACGAACGCTGGGGCCCGCCTGAAGCCGACCCGACGCTGCGGCAAGGACGCTTCACGATCGCCGGCTGGCGCGCGGGCAACGTGTTCGTCGGCATCCAGCCGTCGCGCTCGCGCGGCGAGAACGACTACGCGAGCTACCACGACGCGGATCTCGTGCCGCCGCATGCGTATCTCGCGTTCTATTTCTGGCTGCGCGACGCGTATCGCATCGACGCGGTCATCCACCTCGGCAAGCACGGCAACCTCGAATGGCTGCCGGGCAAGAGCGTCGCGCTGTCCGACGCGTGCTGGCCCGACCTGACGCTCGGGCCGCTGCCGCACCTGTATCCGTTCATCGTCAACGATCCGGGCGAGGGCAGCCAGGCGAAGCGCCGCGCGCAGGCCGTGATCATCGATCACCTGATGCCGCCGCTCACGCGTGCGGAAAACTACGGCCCGCTGCAGGATCTCGAACGGCAGGTCGACGAATACTACGAAGCGCTGATGGTCGATGCGCGGCGCGCGAAGCTGTTGCGCAAGACGATCCTCGCAACGATCGCCGAGCACCGGCTGCACGACGAGCTGAGCGTATCGCCGCCGCGCGACGCGGGCGACGAGGATGCGCTGCTCACGCGCGTCGACGCGTGGCTGTGCGAATTGAAGGAAGCGCAGATTCGCGACGGGCTGCACGTGTTCGGCGCGTCGCCGGCCGAGCGCCAGCGGCGCGACACGCTGCTCGCGCTTGCGCGCTTTCCGGTCGGCGACGGCAAGGGCGCACGCGCAGGATTGATCGGCGCGCTCGCGCGCGATCTCGCGCTCGGCGACGACTTCGACCCGCTCGCGGCCGA
>NZ_JAAGPP010000251.1:0-7838 GCF_017104975.1 Burkholderia sp. Ac-20344 | reverse complement strand
GAGCTGGTGTTCGAGCTTGATGGCTCGCAGGAGACACAAGCTGTACCACGGCCGCCAACCGGTAAAGCAGCCCGCCTGACGGCGGACTACAACTGAAGTTTGAAGCAAATTGAAGATATAAGGAGACGCCGAACATCAGTGCCGTTGCGCTCAACCGGTTGCGGGAGGGACGGCAAAAAGCCCTATGAAAATCGCGAGCTTTTGAGGCTTGATTTTTCTCTTGCGACGATAAACTCGGACCTAGTTCGTTGCACACCTTGCACACTTCGCGCTGGTCGGGCGAATTTTGCAGTGGTTCAAAATTCTTCGAGGAATCAGGCTCTTGCGTCGGCTCGACTTACTAGGTCTGCCTGCTCAACCCACACAACCAGTTGAGTGGCATTTTGCATAAGTCGCAACAATGAAGCCTCATAGCCGCAAATATCAATGATCCAGTTCGATTCCTGCAACAGTTCGATTGTTGAGCCGACTCATACGCAAAGCGGTCGCGCGACGGCTTTCGCGCAACACGCAAATCTGCGCCGGGCCGAATCTCCACCGATAGTGCTGGGGAGGTTTTACCGCGAGCAACTTGATCGCGGTTGGTGGCCGAGCCAGGCACAACTTGCCGCTGACCTTAACGTCTCGGCATCAATCGTTACTCGGTCGATTCGAGCGGCCGGCCTCCCTCAAGAGGTAATTGACGTTCTCGGCGGCGTAAGTCGGATTTCATTTCGTACAGCCGAGGCGATGACGGTATTGGTCCGCGAACTCGGCAGCGATGTAATCGTTCGTCGCGCGATGTCAGTGCCGGGTGGAACCACGCCAGCAATTGCAAGATCAATCCTCTGCACCGGAGATGTGCGTGTTGAGAGCCCCCTCAAGCTTAGGCTGTCATTGGGAGCAAACGGGCGGCATATTCGAATCGATTCACCAGATATTCAACGAGTCGTGCCGCATCTCTCGATCCTCGAAAAAATGGTGAATGCCCTTCTTCCAAGTTTGATCGGTCCGCAACGGTGAGCTGCTGGTATTTCGTCACATCGCATGGACTGAAGCAGAGAGTCCCAAGGTGACAGAATCCGACCCAGGACCGTAATGCGCCATCGGTGACATTTTCCGACCTGAACTCATGAGGAACGAGGCCGCTCGCGTCCTTCGGCTTGCTTGCTTCGGAATGTGACATTTTCCGACCTCCCCGCGCGAGCCGATCGATGACATTTTCCGACCCGATGATTGACCCGGGCCGGTCGAACTTGTGACGGTGACATTTTCCGACCCACTGGGCGAGGCCTGAACAGTGACCCAATCCGACCTGGGCAACCTATTCAACAGTGACGGATTCCGACCCAGAGCAGTTCACCCAAAAGTGACATTTTCCGACCCATGACGTAGATGTTCCGAAAAGCGGCCCCGCAGTCACCGACGGATACCCATGGCAAAAGGTGACGGATTCCGACCCAAAGGTCGGGCCGATCGATGACATTTTCCGACCTGTACCTTAAGCGGCGCCGTTTCGGCTAACCACTGCGGGTTCGCTATGCCCTTGTCTGTCTTGAAAGGTGACACATTCCGACCTGCATCAGGCATAGACCGTGCGCCGAAGAGACTGGGATCTGAGACGTGAGTGAGTACTTAGTCCCTTTCAAGCATTCGGGTCGGAAAGCGTCACCTTTTCGCTTGGCTTCCTCAGTTTTCCAGGATTGCACGTGTGGACAGCGACGGGTTTCAGCCTAAGAGGTCGGAAAAAGTCACCTTTAGGGGTGTCTTTGGGCAACTAGGTGAGGTGTACCGCGGCTTTTTGTTGTGTCGGAGCAACTTTTCTAGGATGGTCTTTTGTAAGACAGTTTATAGAACCGTTTGTAAACCCTTTTGTAAACGCTGTGCCGCCAGCCGGAAAGGCAATCTGGATAAGCGTTTGCCAGGCATCACAGTGAAAGAACTGTGACGTAAACCGGTCTGAGGGTGACGCAATCCGACCCCAAGTGGACAAAATGCGGGCCAGACGTGACATTTTTCGACCGTTATCCACAACGGTGACTTGCACCTCTCTGATGTCACCTTATAATTGTGACACCCCTTCCTTAAGGTCACCTTTGTGAGCAAAAAGGCTAAGCACCTGCCCGAACCGGCACAGGTTGAGATCGTTGAGATCGAATCTTTTCAGATCGAGCCATCGGACGAACCGCCGTTGGACGGAGACGGCCGCGTAAAGGGCACTGTCGCTATGAGCCGCGCGCTTGTCAATGCGCAACAGGGGCTAACTCTCAACGAGAAGCGCGTTATGATGGCAGCGCTTCGATGCATCGATAGCAAAAAATCGCCATACCTGCATGGCAAAGGGAGCGGGTATGTCAGTGTTCGAGTTCGTGCCGATGAATTTGCCGCGCTCGCGGCGCTTGCCCCGAGGTCGGGCGAGAAGCAAGCGACTGCGGCGTACGAAGGACTGAAAGAAGGTTGTGCGAGTCTTCAGAAGCGACAACTGACTTACATGGACGGTCCAAAGAAGGTCGTCTTGAACTGGGTGTGGAAGGCCGTATATCACGAGCGTGAAGGGTGGGCCGAGGTGTCGTTCTCGCCGGACCTGACTCCGCACATCTTTCTCCTTCAACGCCGGTTCGTTTCCTACCAGCTTGAGTTTGCTCGCGGCCTCCAGTCGCTGTACTCGTGGCGCTTGCTTGAACTCTTAATGCGAGAACGGGATCGTGGACGGTTGCTCATCACCTTGGCGGACTTCCGAACTGTTCTCGAGATCCCCGAAACGTATCGCTTCGCAGATATCAAGCGACGCGTAATCGAAACCGCGGTGAACGAACTGAATGCCAAGGCGGACCTGGTTATTGCATGGACTCCAGTGAAGCTCGGACGCGCCGTGAACTCATTGGACTTCAAGTTCGTTCAGAACCCTCAGAGTCGGTTGGATCTGGACGAGGTCGCTGAAGTCGCGTAATCGACTCTAGAGGCCTTTGGGAGGCCGTCTTTCGTGTTGGATCACGCCAACCTGCATCCGTGAGTCACAGGCGCAGGCTGCAGAATGCGATAGATGGGCAGGATAAGTTCATTGAACCCCCTGCCCTGCACCGTCAGTCTTTTTGGTTTCCGAGATCTAGAGAATCGGAATCCTTCATTTCTTCAGCGAGTAGCGCAACGATATTCCGTTGGATGCGGTCACGGACATCACGCGGCAATCCCTGGAGTTCCAGACGAAGCTTGTCGTCACCATACAGCCGAAGGTCACCGACCTTTACGTTGCCGTGCATGTTGATGTCTACGCGTTCGGAGTATCGCTGGCGATTGGACGTGTTCGCTGAATTTGCGTCTGTCGCGCGTTTGACCAGATCGTTTACTTTGCGAACGCTGAGTCCCTCATCGACGATCTTCCGGATCAACTGGCTCGTCTCCTTCTCACCAGTCGCACGGTAGTACTTAACGATCGCGTAAGCCATATTCATGCCGAACGTCTTCGGGTGTTCGAGCATATCCTCAATCATTGCATCGGGGAGCTCTGCAACCGAAAGCGTCGCAGTTACCGTCGACTTGTCGACGCCAAGCTGCTCGCTGAGAGCGGTCTGGCTCGCGAAATGACCTTCGCTCAGCATTCGCTTCCAAACTACAGCATCGTCGAAAACCGTTTGGGTTTCGTGCTGCGTGTTGAGGTCATAGCCGAGCTTGTAGCTCTCGATGCCTTGTGGCACGTCGACTACGATGGCCTTTACATTGCTCTCTTTCGATTCACGAAGTGCCCTGGTCCGTCGACCGCCGTCGACGATGAAGAATCCCTCACCCTTCACATAGTCTGGGGTTACGTGCACCGGCTGCTGTTGCCCTTGCGTTGATAGGTTCAGGGCCAGTGTTGTGATCGATTGCGCTCGATAGAAGTGACGGGGATTGAAGGGGCTTGCCTTTACCGACGCCAAGGGCAGATCGATCGGCGTTCCGGGCGTATAGTTGTTCGCTACGCACCATTCGCGATACGCAACAGAACCCGCGATGCCATCGACATCGGTGGTGGTTGGCGGAACAACTCGAAGTTCGGGGTGAGGCGGTTGCTTCTGGCTATCCCCTACGATCGCATCGACGGCGGCAAATCGATCGATTGCGGTGTGCTTCGTTGGCACTGCGACTGTAAAGCCGGCATCAAGACTGCGTCGCCCCTTCATACTGCTCCCTCCTTAACTTGCTCGACGTCCAGGATCTCGAGAATCTCATCGGTGATCGCTTTGATCTCGTCGCGAGCAGCCCGTGCACCCTTGTCAGAGAGGGCCGATACCGCTACTCCGTACGCAGCTGCTTGCTTGAAGGATTCCCGATCACTGAGGCTAGTTTTTAGTACGGGGATCCCCGTGTCTGCAATTGCCTTCCCTAGCGCTTTCGTCAGCAGGCGCTTCGGCTTTGCTTTATTGAGCAACCAGACGGCCTTCAGCTCATCGTTCGTTGCACGGGCTTGCTCGATCAACTGAATGAAGCCGCGGCTGGACCAGAAATCAGTCGGGGATGAAGACGTCGGCATCACGACTAGGTCCGCGATCATAAGGACCACGGCAGGTCGTGGATCTTCAACAGATGGCGGGCAGTCGATTACGATGAAATCGTAATCGTTGATATATTTTTTAACCTCGCGATGAATCATTTTCCCAGATGCGGCGAGGTTTGCGACGGGGAACGGAAGCCCTTCTTCACCCTCACCTGCAGCAGCACTCCATTGCAATAGAGTGTTCTGGGGGTCCGCATCGATCCCAAGGACGCGGAATCCTCGTTCGGCGAGGTCGCTCGCCACATTGACACTGATCGTGGACTTTCCAACACCACCCTTCTGGTTCGCTATCGCGAAGATTTTTGCAGTCATTGACCGGGTCCTCAAGAATTCACCCAATCATAATTTGAAATTACAAAAATTCAAGTGATTTGTTGTAGAGCGTCGATAATTTACGTCGCCAAGGTGCTTGGTGTGGACTCGTACCCTGCTCCGACACGAATCCTGAGTTGATGCGTATCAACGTGCCACCCAGGAAGCCCGGTGCAGATGGCGAGTTGCCAGCGGGAGTGCAACGACAGCACCTACTGGACGGATTCAGGAGCCTAGCTCTGAGTGGCGGGCCCGTTGAGACGTATCAACAAGTCACACGTACAGCCCATGCAACGACCGAACGCTTCGCTTGATGCGCAATGACAACGGCCGCCGCGAGCGGTCACTCTGTTGGTACGTATCAACAGAGTGACCCGAGAATGACGGTCGGCGCATTGCAAATCGACGATTGGCGTTGATACGTATCAACGGGCCACGTTCTTCCACGAAAGCAATAACTGAACTCTTGGTTTGAAGTGAAGTGACAACGCGCGCTGGGACTGGTCGATCTGTTGATACGTATCAACGTGGCGGCCCCGGGGATTGCAAGTTGAGTTGCACGGAAAATCGTTCGGTGTTGATGGGTATCAACAAGCGATACGCCAGTTCGCAGGCACGGATCAACTTCGCTCCTCAAGGGGCAATGGCATCGCTTGCCTTGACGGCGCAGAGACGCGACATAGGGCGACGATTCTGTTGATACGTATCAACAGAATCGTCAGGGATCGGATAGTCAATGCAGAGATGCTGACACTGTTGGATCGAAAAGCGCCTAGATGATCATCAGGTGTTGATACGTATCAACACCTGATGTCACGCGAGATTCCTCGTAGACATCAGAAATTGAAGGCGTATGGGAGGCTGGAGCTGTTGATACGTATCAACCCATATTCAGGCGTCGGATAGAAGTCGCCCACTCGAATTGGGAGAACAGAGTGAGCGACATCGGGTTTGGTCGTTGCAGGGCGTGCGTTGATACGTATCAACGATCTTGTACCAACGGACTACCGCACAGCCATAAGGGGATCGGTTATGTGGAAATGAAGATTTCTCGATCGGGGCAACGTCGAGAATGCGCGGCGTCGCTCAAGTGCGTACGCCTTATATACTGATTTTTGGTGGAGCGCCTGACAGTGTCGCGAGTCTATATGTTTAACCTCCTAGTAAATCTCGGAGTTTGGCTATCAACGTAAGGGGGAAGTCCCAGATAATCCAGCACTTAGGGGCTTCAAATTGCCAAAGTCGGACCAAATCTGGGAGATGCTGACCTGGCACCCGAGGCCGCCGTGCGGGGAGAGCAGGCCGAAATAGGGCTAGGCAGGCCGCGAGCATTGTGTTCCTGGTGGGCGAAGTCCGGAGTACCGATATTGCTCGCGGGCACGAAAGCGTTTGGCGACGGCGTTCACTTGGGTGACTTGCCAGCCCGCAGGGTTTGCTCGAGAAAGGACTCGGCTTCGCGATACTGCCTACTCAACTCTGCCGTCGCATACACCGATGTCGTGTCGAGGGAATCATGACCGAGGAAAGTTCGCGCGCTTTCTAGGGTCATGCCACCAGCGATCGCGTGCGAGGCGAAGGTGTGCCGCAGCCAGTGCGGGCTGGCTGCGCCGAAGGCCCGCGCGTGCGGCGAATCCTCACGCAGCGCCGCAGCGGTCGCAGCCGCAAAAAACTGCCTAACCGCCTTATAAAGTTGGATCGGATGGATCGGCCCGGTTGTCCGCGCGCGCGCCGCGAGTTCGGGCGCCGGATCGGTTTTGCTTGTTTTCGCCGCACGCCGGACCTCGCCGATCTCGGCGTTCGATAGCAACGCAGGGATCAGCGGGGTCGCGGCCGGGCAGGCAAGGGGATCGCGCGGCAGCCCGCGCGATTCCAGGTAGTCGCCCATCAGTGCCAGCACCGCCGGCACCAGCGGCACGAACCGCTCCTTCGCGCGCTTGCCAACCACGCGCAGCAGTCGGATCGTCCCCAGTTCGGGGCCGGCGTAGCGCTCTTGGACATCGTCCGTGAACGCCCCGCATAGCTCGGCGCGCCGCAGCCCGGTGCTGTACGCAAAGCTCAGCACGAAGCGCATGCGTGTCGCCGCCGCCGTGTCCGGCATCGCGTCGAGCACGCGCATCGCGAAGCGCCAGGCGTCGGAGGTCAGGCCGCGCTCGATTTGCAGCCGTGATTTGGCGGCCACGCGTCGCTCGTTGCCGGCGGCATCGTGCGTCGACCCGGTGAACACGCGAATCTTCGCGAACGCGTTGTGATCCAGGTACTGCGCGTCGACCAGCTCGCCGAAGAACTTCTTCAGCGCGGACAGCGCGTCCTGCCGGCTCTTGACCGATAACGGCCCGCGGAACGGCCGCCACCCCAGATCGCTGCGATGCTCCGTGCCCGACATGACCCATTGGCTGGCCGGCTGCGGGTCGATCAGGAAGCCGTTGATGTAGTCGCGCGCATCGTCGGTGTCGAGGCTCGACAGCGCCTTGCGCTTCACGAAGATCGCCCACAACAGCAGGCGTTCGGCTTCGGTGCGGTAACGCTGGCGCGTGTGCGGGTTCTCGTAGTCGGCGAGCCAGAAGTCGATCGCCTCGCGGTCGTTGTTCGCGCGGCTGTTGTTCTTGACCAGATTGCGGTGCGCGCCGTGCGAGCCGTCCAGCTCGGGCGGCAGCAAGAAGCGCTCGAGCGGCACGATCGCGGTGACCGGGCCGGCTGCGGCGAGCGGCGGGCCCGGCAGCGTGCGCTCGGACGGGTGGGTTTGCGCGCCGGCGGCCAGCTGCAGGCCCGCGACGTCCCCGTAGTGGGCGAGCCACGCGGTGATGCGCCGGGCGCCGATCTCGCCCAGACGCGGCACACGCCGATACCAGCGGTAACCGACCGCGTTGATCGTTTCGACCAGCCGGCCGATCGTGGTTAGGCCGACGTCGGCCAGGCGCAGCGCGACGGCCGTGTCGAACCAGCCGAGCACGTGGTGTTCGGGGCGCGGATCCTCGACCACCAGGCGCGCCAGCGCGTCGAGTGCCGCCATCTA
>NZ_JAAGPP010000250.1:0-7620 GCF_017104975.1 Burkholderia sp. Ac-20344 | reverse complement strand
ACCGGCCCGAGGCCGCGAACCGCTGGCTGCCGCTCGATGCGCAGGCCGGCAAGCCGGCTGCCGGGCCGCCCGCCGTGCCGCCGAGGCCCGCGTGGTTGCTGGCGGAGCCGCTGCCGTTGTTGATGCGCGGGGAGCGGCCGGTATTTCATACGCCGCTCAGGATGATGTCGTCGGTGGAACGGATCGAGGCCGGGTGGTTCGACGGTCAGCTCGCTGCGCGCGATTACTGCGTCGCGCAGGACGAGGCCGGTGCGTGCTACTGGGTGTTCAAGGAGCGGGCGGGGAGCGAGGCCGAGCCGCGCTGGTTCCTGCACGGCCTGTTCGGGTGAGCGGTCATGGTTGCGGAATTCAGCTGGCTGCCCGATTACGCGGAGTTGTTCTGCCGTTCGAACTTTTCGTTCCTGCATGGCGCGTCGCATGCGGAAGAACTGGTCGAGCGCGCGTTCGAGCTCGGCTATCGCGGGATCGCGATCACCGACGAATGCTCGCTCGCCGGTGCGCCGCGCATGCATGTCGCGGCGAAGGCGAAAGGGCTGCCGCTCGTCATCGGTTCGTATTTCGACGTCACGCCGGATGAAGTCGCGCCCGGCCACGATCCGGGCCCCGGCGCGTTCGGGCTCGTGTTGCTTGCGCAGAATCGTGAAGGCTACGGCAACCTGTCCGAGCTGATTTCGTGGCGACGGATGGCATCGCCGAAGGGCACTTACAAGCTGACGTCGCGGATGCTGTCGGCGCCACCTGCCGAGTTTGCGCACTTGCGCGGCATGCCCGACTGCTTCGCGATTCTCGTGCCGACGTATCCGGTGCGTGCTGATGTACTCGATGCGCAGGTCGCGTGGTTTCGCACGACCTTCGGCGAACGTGCACGGCTCGGGCTCGTGCAACTGCAGCGCGCGCTGGACGGTGCGCAGCGCGAGGAGATTCGTGCGGCCGGCGAGCGGCGCGGCGTGCGCATCGTCGCACTCGGCGACGTGACGATGCACCGGCGCTCGTGCAAGGAACTGCAGGACGTGATGACGGCGATTCGCGTCGGCATGCCGGTTTCCGAGTGCGGGTATGCGCTTGCGCCGAATGCGGAACAGCATTTGCGTTCGCGGCAGCGTATCGGGCAACTGTACTCGCCGGACGAGATTGCGCAGACGTGCGCAATTCTCGATGCGTGTCCGTTTGAACTGGACTCGCTTCGCTACGAATATCCCGACGAGATCGTGCCGAAGGGGCACACGCCGACGAGTTACCTCAAGCAGGAGACCCGGAACGGTGCGCTTCAACGTTACTCCGGAAAGGTACCTGGGCACGTGCAGGAGCGGATCGACTACGAGCTGGCGCTGATTGAGAAACTCCGTTACGAACCGTTCTTCCTGACCGTCTACGACATCGTCAAATACGCGCGCAGCCAGAACATCCTGTGCCAGGGCCGCGGCTCGGCGGCGAACTCGGTCGTCTGCTTCTGCCTTGGCATCACCGAGGTGAATCCCGAGCAGAGCACGATGCTGTTCGAACGCTTCATCAGCGCGGAGCGCGGCGAGCCGCCCGATATCGACGTCGACTTCGAGCATCAGCGCCGGGAAGAAGTGATCCAGCACATCTACGAAAAATACGGACACAACCGCGCCGCACTCGCGGCCGCCGTATCGACCTATCGCCCGCGTGGCGTGCTGCGCGAAACCGGCAAGGCGCTCGGCGTCGATCCGATGCTGGTCGACCGCGTCGCGAAAGCGCACCGCTGGTTCGACGGCAGCCGCGACCTGCTGCAGCAATTCTCGACGATCGGGCTCGATCCCGAGACGCCGCTCATCCACGCGTGGGCCCGGCTCGCCGCGCGGCTGCTGAACTTTCCGCGCCATCTTTCGCAGCACTCGGGCGGTTTCGTGATCAGCCGCGGCAAGCTCACGCGGCTCGTGCCGGTCGAGAACGCGGCGATGGACGGGCGGCGCGTGATCCAGTGGGACAAGGACGATCTCGAGGCACTCGGGCTGATGAAGGTCGACGTGCTCGCGCTCGGCATGCTGTCGGCGCTGCATCGCGCATTCGACATGCGCACCGCGTGGCGCGGGCCGCCGGAGCCGGATGGTGAGCCGTTCACGCTGAAGCACATTCCGCAGGATGACAAAGCGACCTACGACATGATCTGTCGTGCCGACACGGTCGGCGTGTTCCAGATCGAATCGCGTGCGCAGATGTCGATGCTGCCGCGCCTGCGCCCGCGGACTTACTACGATCTGGTGATCGAGGTCGCGATCGTGCGGCCGGGGCCGATCCAGGGCGGGGCGGTGCACCCCTATCTGAAACGCCGCCAGGGAATCGAAAAGGTCAGCTATCCGAAGGAGGACCTGAAGCCCGCGCTCGAACGGACGTACGGCGTGCCGATCTTCCAGGAACAGGTGATGCAGATCGCGATGATCGCGGCCGGCTTCACGCCCGGCGAGGCTGACGAACTGCGCCGCGCGATGGCCGCGTGGAAGCGCAAGGGCAATCTCGAGAAATATCACCGCAAGATCGTCGACGGGATGCGCGAGCGCGACTATCCGCCCGACTTCGCCGAACAGATCTTCGAGCAGATCAAGGGCTTCGGCGATTACGGTTTCCCCGAAAGCCACGCAGCAAGCTTCGCGAAACTTGCGTACGCCAGCAGCTGGCTCAAATGCCACGAACCGGCGATCTTCCTTGCCGCGCTGTTGAACAGCCAGCCGATGGGTTTCTACCCGCCGTCGCAACTCGTGCAGGACGCGAAGCGCCACGGCGTGCAGGTGCGGCCGATCGACGTGACGCAAAGCAACTGGGAAGCATCGCTCGAAGCGCTGCCCGGCCAGCCGCCGCCGCACGGGCAGCCGGCCGTGCGGCTCGGCCTGTCGCTCGTGCGCGGTCTCGGCGAAGCCGCCGCGCGCCGCATCGAAGCCGCACGCGCGACGGGGCCGTTCGACAACGTCGATACCCTCGCGCGCCGCGCGCAGCTCGAACGCCGCGATCTCGAGGCGCTCGCCGCCGCGAACGCGCTTGCGACGCTCGCCGGCCATCGCCGCGATGCGCTGTGGCAAGCGGTTGCAGCGGCACCCGAACGCGACCTGCTGGCCGCCGCGCCGATCGACGAACCCGAGAAGCCCGTACTCGGCGCGCCGTCGGAAGCCGACGACATCCTCGCCGACTATCACACCACCGGCCTCACGCTGAACCGCCACCCCGTCGCGCTGCTGCGGCCCGAGCTACGCGCGCGGCGGCTGTCGTCCGCGGCCGAATTGCACGACCGACCCGACGGCCGGCTCGCGCGCGCGTGCGGGCTCGTGACCGCGCGGCAGATGCCGGGTACCGCGAAAGGCGTGATGTTCATGACGCTCGAGGACGAAACGGGCTGCGTGAACCTGATCGTCCGGCCCGAGCTGCTCGCGCGGCAGCGCCGCGAAACCCTCGATTCGCGGCTGCTCGCCGCGTCCGGCGTGTGGCAGGTCGCGAGCGACGTGAGGCACCTCGTCGTGCAGCACTTCGAGGATCTGACGCCGCTGCTCGGCGGCCTGCGTACATCGAGCCGCGAGTTCCACTGACGCACCGTGGCGGTGGCGGCGCGCCTGCCGCCTTCCGTGCATACCAGTCGGCTCAACTGGTTCTATTTCGGTCTCATATCTGCCCCCGAAACATGGCTGGTCCGCCCACTGGAACTGACCCCTTGCATACCACTCCGGGTAAATACCTATTCTGCACTTCGTTGTAAACAAAGGGTTTCTTGGCACTAAAACGCTTGCCGGGCAAGGCTTTCGGCGATTTCGGCGCAGCTAATACCAGTTCGTTGACTGGTATTATTGTGGTTATATAATGCCCTCACTTTCGACGGCCTGCGGTCGTCGTCCGACACCCGGAGGCACATGGAAACCGGCTGGTCCGAACTGGCGCCCGATCCCCTCAGCGACACGCCGCTTTATCTGCAGCTCGCCCGCAACCTGGCGAGCGCGATTCACGCCGGCGCGTGGCGGGCCGGCGAGGCGCTGCCGTCGGAGCGGCTGCTGTCGGTGTCGGTCGGCGTGTCGCGGATCACGGCCCGTCGCGCACTCGCGCTGCTGGTCGAGCAGGGGCTGATCAAGCGGGCGCGCGGGGCGGGCAGCTTCATCACGCCGCGCGTCGCCGATCCGTTGTCGCGTCTCGTCGGCTTCACCGCGAAGATGCAGCAGCGCGGCTTCGTGCCCGATTCGGTGTGGCTGTCGCGCACGCTGCGCGCCGCAAACCGCGACGAGATCACGCGTCTCGGCCTCGCGCCCGGCGCGACGGTGGCGCGGCTCGAACGGCTGCGCCGCGCGGACGGCATCGTGATGGCCGTCGAGCACTCGACGCTGCCGGCCGCGGTGGTGCCGGATCCGCAGGCACTCGGTGCGTCGCTGTACGAATACCTCGAAGCGCGCGGGATGACCGTCGTGCGCGCGCTGCAGCACTTTCGCGCGGCGAATGCGACCCACGCGATCGCGAAATGGATGGCGGTGAAGCCGGGCTCGGCGCTGCTGGTGATCACGCGGATCGGCTACGGCGCCGACCAGCGCGCGATCGAAGTGAGTGAGACGTATTGCCGCGACGACTATTACGACTTCGTCGCCGAACTGAAACGCTGACGCGCGAGACTGCCCGCGTGCGGTAAGCGTGAAGTCACGACATGGATTTGCAAATCACGACGCGGATGCCCGCGTCACCAGATCATCAAGAGAACGTCATGCTGACTGGAAACATCCTTACCCCCGACGGCTGGATTCACGGTTCGCTCGATAGCGAGAACGGCCGCATCACGACCCTCGACGGCAAGCCCGTCGATCCCGCGAAGAACGACGCGCCGTACATCCTGCCCGGCTTCATCGACCTGCACGTGCACGGCGGTGGCGGCGCCGACGTGATGGAAGGCGGCGACGCGATCGAGACGATCGCCCGCACGCATGCGCAATTCGGCACGACGAGCCTGCTCGCGACGACGATGACCGCGCCGCGCGACGAACTGATGAAAGTCGTCGGCAACCTCGGCAGCGTCGCGCGCACCCGCACGCCGGGCGGCGCACGGGTGCTCGGCGTGCACCTCGAAGGGCCGTACATCAACCCCGGCAAGCTCGGCGCGCAGCCCGACGCGGCCGTGTCCGCCGTGCTCGACGAAGTGCTGAAGTACCTGTCGATCGCGCCGATCCGTGTCGTCACGCTCGCGCCGGAAATCGCCGGCCACATCGAGATCATCGGCGAGATGGCCGCGCGCGGCGTGCGCGTGCAGCTCGGCCATTCGCTCGCGACCTACGACGACGCGGTGGCCGCGCTCAAGCACGGGGCGTGCGGCTTCACGCACCTGTTCAACGCGATGTCGCCGCTGCATCACCGCAACCCGGGCCTGGTCGGCGCGGCGCTTGCACATGCCGAATACGCGGAAATCATCCCCGACCTGCTGCACGTGCACCCGGGCGCGATTCGTGCTGCGCTGCGCGCAATCCCGCGCCTGTACGTCGTGACCGACAGCACGTCCGCCACGGGCATGCCCGACGGCGAATACCGGCTCGGCAGCCAGCACGTGACGAAGTGCCTCGGCGGCGTGCGCCTCGCTGACGGCACGCTCGCCGGCAGCACGCTGACGATGGACCAGGCGCTGCGCAACCTCGTGTCGCTCGGCCTGCCGATCGCCGACGTGTCGAACCGGATGTCGCGCTACGCGGCCGACTACCTCGGCATCGCCGATCGCGGCCGCCTCGAGCGCGGTGCATGGGCCGACCTCGCGGTGTTCGATCGCGACCTGAACCTCACCGCGACCTATGTCGAAGGAGAATCGATTGTCGAATATGCTTAAGGAAGCGCGCGAGTCCGCCCAGGTCGTCGCCGCGCAGATCGCCGATACCGCGCGCGTCGAAGCGCTCGCCGGCCAATTGCTCGATCACCCGCCGGCCGTTGCGCTGACGGTCGCGCGCGGCAGCTCGGATCACGCCGCGAGCTATTTCGCGAGCCTGACGATGAGCCGCCTCGGCGTGCCGGTCGCGTCGCTGCCGATGTCGGTCGCCACGCTGCAGCAGGCGCCGCTGAAAGTGCAGGACCAGCTCGCGATCGCCTTCTCCCAGTCGGGCAAGAGCCCCGATCTCGTCAATACGATGGCCGCGCTGCGCGAAGCCGGCGCGCGCACCGTCGCCGCCGTGAACGTGCTGCCGTCGCCGCTCGCCGATGCATGCGAGCACCAGTTGCCGCTGCTCGCCGGCCCCGAACTGTCGGTGGCCGCGACGAAGAGCTATATCGCGATGCTGTCGCTGTCCGCGCAGATCGTCGCCTACTGGCAGCGCGACGCCGCGCTGATGACCGCGCTGCGCGGCCTGCCCGACGTGCTCGCGCAGGCCGGCCGGCTCGACTGGTCGCAGGCGGTTGCCGCGCTGGCCGGGGTCGAGCGGATGATCGTGATCGGCCGCGGCCTGGGCCTCGCGATCGCGCAGGAAGCCGCACTGAAACTGAAGGAAACCTCCGGCATCCAGGCCGAGGCGTTCTCGAGCGCCGAAGTCCGCCACGGCCCGATGGAGCTGATCGACCGCGACTATCCGCTGCTCGTGTTCGCGCCGCCTGGGCCCGAGCAGGCCGGCCTGCTGCAGCTCGCCGAAGACATGCGCGCCCGCGGCGCCGCCGTGCTGCTCGCGGTGCCCGCCGGCACGCCCGGCGTATCGGGCACCGTGCTGCCGCTTGCGCAGTCCGCCCATTCGGCGCTCGACCCGATCGCCGCCATTCTTTCGTTCTACGTGATGGCGGCGGATCTCGCCGTCGCGCGCGGCCGCAATCCCGACACGCCGCGCCACCTGAACAAAGTCACCGAAACGCACTGATAGCCGAGACAGCCGATGAGACGCGCCGAGGAGTCCCAGTTGAAGAGCCCCACCCACGATCAGATCGTCCTGCTTAGCCCCTTGACGGGGCCGATCGTCGCGCTGGCCGACGTGCCCGATCCGGTGTTCTCCGGCGGGATGTTCGGCGACGGCATCGGCATCGACCCGCTCGCGGGCCAGCTCGTCGCGCCGTGCGCGGGCGTCGTGTCGCATCTCGCGCGCACGGGCCACGCGGTGACGATCACGACGCCGCAAGGCGCGGAAGTGCTGCTGCACATCGGCATCGATACCGTCGAGCTGAACGGGCAGGGCTTCATCGCGCACGTCGAGGCCGGCGCGCGCGTTGAAGCGGGCGATCTGCTGATCGAGTTCGACCAGGACGCGGTGGCGCGCAGCGCGCATTCGCTCGTGTCGGTGATCGCGATCGCGAACTCCGACGCATTCGAGGTCGTCGATCGCGCCAGCGGCTTCGCGACGGCCGGCGAGACACCGCTGCTCGCGCTACGCGGCAAGGGCGAAGCGGCCGTGCAGGCGGCACAAACCGGCGCCGCGGCGCACAACGAAGTGCACCGTGAAATCGTGCTGGCGCAGCCGGGCGGCCTGCATGCGCGGCCGGCCGCGCGGGCGCGCGAAGCGGTGCGCGGGTTCGACGCGACCGTCGACGTGCTGTTCGACGGCCGCAAGGCGTCGATCGCGAGCGTCGTCGGCCTGCTCGGCCTCGGCGCTGGCGAAGGCGCGACGGTCGAACTGGTCGGCCGTGGCGCGCACGCGCAGCAGGCCGTCGATGCGGTCGAGCACGAGCTGCTGCGCGAAGCGA
>NZ_JAAGPP010000249.1:0-233 GCF_017104975.1 Burkholderia sp. Ac-20344 | reverse complement strand
CAAAAAAAAAAATATTCCCACCTGTCTGGGCACGCCCCCCTCCTTCTGCCGACCCTCGCGCCGTTCATCCTCCCTTCTCCTCCCCTCGTCCGCCCTTCACCTCCTTCCTACGGCCGCCTGTCCCACCTCCCTCCCCCCGCTCGCCGCCATGCATCTCCCCCCCCGCCGCCCATCGCCCTCACCTGACCCTGCTCTCGTACCCTACCCCTTCCCTGCCCCACTCGCCCTCCCTC
>NZ_JAAGPP010000248.1:0-8030 GCF_017104975.1 Burkholderia sp. Ac-20344 | reverse complement strand
CATACCCGCGCTGCTCGGCACGCGTTTCGGGCGGCTGCGCGACGCGGAGCGCCAGGCGCTGGCCGATGCCGCAGCCGCAGCCGCAGCCGATCCGGCCCCGGCCGATGACGGCGCGGTGGCGGCCGAGGGCACGGCCGTCGCGGCGATCGTGCCCGGCGCATGGCTCGATACGTTTCGCGACGAGATGCAAAGCATCCTGCTTGCCGAACTCGAAGTCCGGTTTCAAACGGTAGACGGGCTGCTCGCGGCCCTTCGCACCAGCTAATCAACACGCTATGTCCAGAATTCGCCTTGATCTCGTTGTCTTCGTCGCCGGTCTGCTCGCTGTGTGCTGGATCGGCGTCGGCTATATCGCGTCGAACCCGCTGGCGTCGGCCGTCACGCTGCTGATCGCCGCGTGCTATGTCGCCGGCGCATGGGAGCTGCTGCGCTACCGGCAGGCCACCGCCACGCTGTCGCGCGCGGTCGCCGGCCTGACCGAGCCGCCCGCGAAGCTCGACACGTGGCTCGACACGCTGCACCCGGGCCTGCGCGGCGCCGTGCGCGCGCGGGTCGAGGGCGCGCGCGTCGCGCTGCCGGGCCCGTCGCTCACGCCTTACCTCGTCGGCCTGCTCGTGCTGCTCGGCATGCTCGGCACGCTGCTCGGGATGGTCGTCACGCTGAAGGGCACCGGCGCCGCGCTCGAAAGCGCGACCGATCTCGACGCGATCCGCGCGTCGCTGATCGCGCCGGTGAAGGGCCTCGGGTTCGCGTTCGGCACGTCGATCGCCGGCGTCGCGACGTCCGCGATGCTCGGGTTGCTGTCCGCGCTCGTGCGCCGCGAGCGGATCGACGCGGCCCAGCAGCTCGACGCGAAGATCGCGACCACGCTGCGTGTGCATTCGTCCGCGCACCAGCGCGACGAATCGTTCCGGCTGCTGCAGCGCCAGGCCGACGTGATGCCGGCGCTGGTCGACCGGCTGCAGACGATGATGACGACGCTCGAGGCGCGCAGCGTCGCGCTGCACGATCGCCAGATCGAAAGCCAGCAGGCGTTTTTCGACCGGACCGAGCGCGCGTATGCGGGCCTCGCGTCGAATGTCGGCGATGCGCTGAAGGAAAGCGCCGCCGAAAGCGCACGCGTGGCCGGTGCCGCGCTGCAGCCGGTCGTCGCCGCGACGATGACGGGGCTCGCGCAGGAGATGGCCGCGCTGCGCGACACCGTGACGGGCGCCGTGCAGCGTCAGCTCGACGGGCTGACGGACGGCTTCGAGAAGACGACCGGCAACGTGACGGCCGTCTGGAACCGCGCGCTCGACGAACAGCGCCGTGCGGGCGACGCCGTCGCGCAGCAGCTGCAGACGACGCTCGGCCAGTTCACCGACACGTTCGCGCAGCGTTCGACGGACCTGCTCGACGGTGTTGCGACGCGCCTCGAATCGACTGAAAGCCGCCTGTCCGACGCATGGCGCGATGCGCTGTCGCGCCAGGAGCAGGTCGGCGAGACGCTGGCCGGCCAGCATGCGCGCGCGCTGGGCGAAGCCGCCGCGACGTTCGAACGCCATTCGGGCGCGACGCTTGCCGCGATGCGCGAGTCGTACGCGGGGCTGCAGACCGACCTGGCGGCGCGCGACGAACAGCGCGTCGCCGCGTGGAACGATTCGCTGGCCGCGATGGCCGCGAAGCTCGGCGACGAATGGCAACGCGCAGGCGTACACAGTGCCGGCCGTCAGCAGGAAATCTGCGATGCGCTGGCGCAAACGACGCGTGATCTCACGGCACAGGCTTCGACGTTCGAACAACGCTCGAACGAGTTGCTGTCGACGATTCGCGATTCGCACACGGGCCTGCAAACGCAGCTTGCCGCACGCGATGAAGAACGCCTGTCGGCATGGAACGAATCGCTGGCCGCGATGGCCGCGAAGCTCGGCGACGAATGGCAACGCGCAGGCGTACACAGTGCCGGCCGTCAGCAGGAAATCTGCGATGCACTGGCGCAAACGACGCGTGATCTCACGGCGCAGGCTTCGACGTTCGAACAACGCTCGAACGAGCTGCTGTCGACGATCCGCGATTCGCACACGGGCCTGCAGACGCAACTGGCTGCACGCGATGAAGAACGCCTCACCGCGTGGAACGATTCGCTGGCCGCGATGGCCACGAAGCTCGGCGATGAATGGCAGCGTGCGGGCGTGCACAGCGCAGGCCGCCAGCAGAAAATCTGCGATGCGCTCGCACAAACGACGCGTGACCTCGCCACCCAGGCTTCGACGTTCGAACAACGCTCGAACGAGTTGCTGTCGACGATTCGCGATTCGCACACGGGCCTGCAGACGCAATTGGCTGCGCGCGATGAAGAACGTCTGTCCGCATGGAACGACTCGCTGGCCGCGATGGCCACGAAGCTCGGCGACGAATGGCAACGCGCAGGCGTGCACAGCGCGGGCCGCCAGCAGGAAATCTGCGACGCACTCGCACAAACGACGCGCGACCTGACCGCACAGGCGTCGACGTTCGAACAACGCTCGAACGAGCTGCTGTCGACGATCCGCGATTCGCATACGGGCCTGCAGACCCAACTGGCCACGCGCGACGAACAGCGCCTGTCCGCATGGAACGACTCGCTCGCTGCGATGGCCGCCGCGCTGCGCGACGAATGGGCGCAAACGAGCGCGCAGGCCGCGACGCGCCAGCAGGACATCTGCGACACGCTGGCCCGCACCGCGAACGACATCACCGCGCAGGCGCAGGTGCACGCGAGCGACACGATCAACGAGATCGCGCGCCTCGTGCAGGCCGCATCGGAGGCGCCGAAGGCCGCGGCCGACGTCGTCGCCGAGCTGCGCCAGCGCCTGTCCGACAGCCTGGTGCACGACACCGCGATGCTCGAGGAACGCAGCCGCCTGCTCGCGACGCTCGAAACGCTGCTTGGCGCGGTCAACCACGCGTCGACCGAACAGCGTACCGCGATCGACGCGCTCGTCAGCACGTCGGCCGACCTGCTCGACCGCGTCGGCGCGCGCTTCAACGACACCGTCGATGCCGAAACGCGCAAGCTCGACTCGGTGGCCGCGCAAGTCACGGCGGGCGCCGTCGAAGTCGCGAGCCTCGGCGACGCGTTCGGCATGGCCGTGCAGGTATTCGGCGAGTCGAACGACAAGCTGCTGACCCATCTGCAGCGCATCGAGGCCGCGCTCGAGAAATCGCTCGCGCGCAGCGACGAGCAGCTCGAGTATTACGTCGCGCAGGCGCGCGAGGTGATCGACCTGAGCATGATGTCGCAGAAGCAGATCGTCGAAGACCTGCAGCAGCTCGCCGGCCGGCGGGCGCCCGTCGGAGCGTAACGCATGCACGACGAAATCGACGGCGGCGCGTCCTCCGCGCCGGTGTGGCCCGCGTTCGCCGACCTGATGTCGGTGCTGCTCGGCGCGTTCGTGCTGATCCTCGTCGGCGTGATCGGCATGCAGCTTCAGCTCACGTCGAAGCTCGAGGAAGCCGTGCGCGCGCGCCAGCTCGAAGCGCAGCAGCGCAAGTCGCTCGAGCAGGCGCTCGCCGGGCCGCTCGCGGCCGGCCGCGTGACGCTCGTGAACGGCCGCATCGGCATCAGCGGCAACGTGTTGTTTGCATTGAACTCCGACCAGTTGCAGCCCGCGGGCCGCGACCTGCTGAAAACGCTGGCCGCGCCGCTGAGCGCCTACCTGAAGACGCGCGACGAGATCCTGATGATCAGCGGCTTCGCCGACGACCAGCAGGTGCATGCCGGTAACCGCCAGTTCGCGGACAACTGGGAGCTGTCGGCCAAGCGCGCGTTGACGGTCACGCGTGCGCTGATCGACGCCGGCGTGCCGGCGTCGTCGGTGTTCGCGGCCGCGTTCGGCTCCGAGCAGCCGGTCAGCTCGAATGCGGACGATGAAGGCCGCGCGAAGAACCGTCGCGTGGAAATCGCGCCGGTGCCGCGCAAGTCGGCATCGAACGGAGGGAAGGCGAAGTGACGGACGACGCGACGCACGTCCGCGCGACGCTCGACGCATGGCGCGAGCAGGGCGCCGACCGGCTCGATCCGGTGCGCTTTCACCGGATCGACGCGCTCGAACGGCGTGCGGCCGCGCTCGAAGGCGACGCGCGCGCGTTGCTCGATGCGCGGCTGGCGACGCTGCTTGAAGGCTTCGCGGAGGTCGTTGCGCGCGCCGGTGAAACGGCAACCGTGAGCGGTGCGGCAGGTGCGCCCGCGCGCGGCGCGCTGGCGGCGCTCGTCGAGCGGCTCGCGCGCGATGCGCAGGCCGACCGGCGCGGGCTCGATCCCGAGCTGGTCGACTACTTCCGCACGATGTGGTCGAAAGTCCGCACGGAACAGCAGTACCGTCAGTCGCTCGACCAGGTGCCGCGCAACGCGGGGCCGCTCAATTCGAACAGTCTCGTGCACCGGTCGCTCGCGACGATGCGCGAGTTGTCGCCGGCCTATCTGCAGCAGTTCCTGTCGTATGTCGACGCGCTCGCGTGGCTCGAGGATCTTGCCGGCGGCGGCGTGCAGCCCGAGAAGGAAGCGCCGCGCGCGAAGGCGGCCAAACCGGCCAAACCGGCGAGGAAGGTGACGCGCGCCAAGGCGCGGTAACGCTGCGCGCATTCACGCACGAATGCAGGTTGCTACCGGCCCGGTTCTGCCTCCTGGATTGCCGTGCGCAGCGCGTGCAACGCGTCGGCCAGCGCCGACGCGAACGGCGGATGCGCGGCGATGTCCGCCGCGTCGAGCTGGCTTCCGAGGATCGGCAGCGTGATCGACGCGCGCTCGACGATGCGCGCCGACATCACCGACAGCGTTTCCCGCAGGGCCGCGTCCGCATGCGTGGCGCGCGGCGACGCATTCAGCACCGCGACCGGCTTGTACACGACGGCCTCGCATCCCACGATCCAGTCCAGCGCGTTCTTCATCACGCCCGTGACGCCGTGCGCGTATTCCGGGCTGGCGATCAGCATGCCGTCGGCGGCATTCACGCGGTCGATCAGGTCGCGCACCGCGGCGGGCGACGGATATTCGGCATCGGGGTTGAACAGCGGAAATTCGCCGAGACGATCGAAGCGCACGATGCGCATGCCGCGCGGCGCGACGAGCGCGGCCGCATCGAGCAGCGCGGCGTTGTACGACTGCGCGCGGAGGCTGCCGCACAGCGCGACGATGTCGATGCGGGGGGCGGCGTCGGGTCGGGGTTCGGTGGTCATCGATGTGCGGATCGGTTGGCGCGTTGCGTCGCGGCGAGCGTTGCGCGGGGCGCACGGATTATCGCACTGGCGTTCGGGTGATGTCGGCCATCCCGGCTACGCGCGCGAATTCCCCGATTTCCCATCCATTCCCGAGCAACAGCCGCCGCGTATGCAGCGCGCCGTGCACGTCGTCGGCGACGGTTTCGCCGAGATAGCGCAGCGCGCGCCCTTCGACATCGACGAAGCCGTGCCGATAATCCTGCGCGAGCGCCGTCCACAATTGCGCGGCGCCGGCCGACTGGCGCGCGCCGCTGATCAGGCACAGGCCCGCGTCGAGCCCCCAGCGATACAGCGTCGTCGCGAGGCCCTTGCGCTGCGACGAGCCGCGCAGCCGTGTATGCGGCGCGCGCAGGTAGCGGTCGGCGCGGCGCGGGATTTCGGGCAGCCGGTTGAACACCGTATAGCCGGCGAGCTGGCGCGCGGCCGGATCTTCGACATACAGGAAGTATTCGCCGTCCGCCTCGCGGTGGCGGACGATCAGGCCGGAGCGGCCGAGCGCGACGGCCGGCAGGCCGTGCAGGCGATGGCCCGGCTGGTGGAGACGCGCGTAGAGCGTGTCGAGTTCATCGTCGATGTCGTGCTGGGAATGCTGTACGTCGATGCGCATGGCAAAGGTCGCCCGTCCCGGGCGGTCCGGGAAAGTGGTTCATCGCAAAAGGGGAGAGGAACGGGTGCGGCCCCCGGGCCCGGCGAAGCGAGCCGGGGCCGCGAATCAGCTGGGGATGTGCTGGAAACCGGCGGCGATCGCGGCGAGGCCCGCGATGCAGAGTGCGAACAGGATCAGGACTTTGTGGATCACGTCTCTCTCCTCAAGAATGCGCGGCGCCGAAGGGCGGCATCGCGGAGACGGTGAGCGGCGGGCACGGCCCGCGCGGCCGTCGTGCGGGACGACGGTCGAAGGTCCGGGCGACAGCGCGCGGGTCGGGCGCCGTATCGCACGCGGACGGCCAGCACCATACGCGACGCGATCCGGGCGGGCAATCGGACTGGGGGAGAAAAGCGACGAAAAGCGGAGAATCGCGTCGTTTCGCGACAATTGGCCGCACGAGGGCGTGCCGCCGCCGGAGCGGCAGGCGATGCGGGCCGGCCGGATCGCGGCCACCGGGCAGTGCGCGTACGGCTGGTGCCGGCCTGACGAACCGACTACACTGCCCGGTCAACGCACACCGCAAGGATTCCTCCATGGGAGCCGGCCCGTCCACGGATCGCTAAGCCGCAACGACCTTCGTCAACCGGTCGTTGCGGCGATCTCCGCATCGTGGGCCGTAGCCAGCGCACCGTGGTGACGTTCATCGTTCGCCTGTTGCGCCGTTCGCAAGAGCGCGTATCGTGCGCCGGAACCGGCGAGACGTCGATGGGCAAACGCAGACGCAGGCGGGGCAGCCGGCCCCGCGTTGCGCCGCCGCGTCAGGCCGGCACGCGCTGCCCGAATGCCTGCCTGATCCGCGCGAACAGCCCGTATTGCGCGATCCATTCGGCATATGCGCGATAGTCGGGGTCGCGCATCAGGTGGCGCTCTTCCGTCTTCGCCCGCGTGTAGTAGATCAGGTTGACCGCGACGAGCCCCGCGCAGTGCATGAGCCCGACCTGCCAGCCGAGCGGCTCGACGAACGGCACCGACACCATCCAGTACGACAGGTTCTTCGCGATGTACGCCGGATGTTTCGTGAAGCGGTACGGGCCCGACGTGATGATCCCGCGGTTAGTGAGGTTCGAGAAACGCAGCCCGAACGAGATCGTGCACAGCGCGTAGGTCAGCAGCAGCAGGATGATCACCGTGCCCCAGATCACGCGCAGCGTCGGGGCCGACAGCAGCCAGTTGTCCCAGAATATCGAACCTTCGTAGCGGATGTAGTTGTTCGAGAACAGCGACCAGAACGGCTGGTAGCACATCAGCGCGGCCACCCAGCCGAGCGTCGTCGGCTCGACGGTGCGCACGTGGCTGTCGAGGATGCGGAACGTGCACAGGTAGCCGACGGTGCCGAACATCAGGTCCATCGTGAACGACAGGTCGTACATGAACACGAAGGTCGCGATCGTCATCGGCGCGTGCATCGCGTTCGTGAGCGACGCGGTCAGGTGATCGGCGTCCTTCGACAGGTAGACGGTCATCAACGGCAGGAAGAACGCCTTCACGCCCCAGCCGGCCAGCATCTCGCGCACCGGCTTCCAGCTCGCGGGCTGCTCGCGTTTGAACAGGAAGCGGCCCCACAGCAGGTACGCGTCGTCGGTCTCGCGCTGGTGGCGGTCCATCCACGCGAAGTAGAACGGCGCGGCGACGATCACGTACGGCGCGAGCGAGCGCAGCAGCGACCAGAACGGCAGGTAGAACGCGCCGTGGTATTCGGGCAGCAGCCAGTAGATCACGCCGATGCCCGCATAGATCGACGTCAGCGCGCCGAGCCGCGTCGCGACGCGCGCGATCCCGAGCGGCCGGACGGCCTGCCTCGACAGGCCCGCGCTCGGGCGCAGGTAGACGCGCGAGATGAAGATTTCGTGCAATGCGATCGTGCCGATGATCGCGAGGCTGGCGATGACCGCGCGCGTCGCTGCGTCGAGGGCCGGCTGGTCGCGCGTGATCCACAGCGCGAAGAGCCCGGCGGCGATGCCGAGCAGGCCGGCGCGCAGGGGCGTGGCGGAACGGGGTGGGCGGTCCTGGACCGCGGCGATGCCGTCGAGCGTGGAATTCATGATCGGATCCTCGTACGGATGAGGGCCGGCGCCCCCGCTTGGCGGGTGACGCCGGCCGTCGGCCGGGCTTTGTATGGATACGCGCCCGGCCATTGGCCTGA
>NZ_JAAGPP010000247.1:0-268 GCF_017104975.1 Burkholderia sp. Ac-20344 | reverse complement strand
ACAATGGTGTAGAGCTCGGTGGTCGCCGGATGATTAAAAAAAAAAAAAAAATATATATGCAATTGGTCAATTATAATATTATCTACAGAAGATATGTCCACGTGCGCACCGGTGAGCACGTTCGGTTCATATACATAATTACCTGCGAACACAAACTTGCACTGAGGTCGCGAGCAGCGTGTCTCGTCCGGATCGCGTCGACCAGCATCGTGTGCGGTCAGATCTTCGAGCTTACATCTCCCGCTATGCGTGGCTTGTCATCGACGCT
>NZ_JAAGPP010000246.1:0-8438 GCF_017104975.1 Burkholderia sp. Ac-20344 | reverse complement strand
CCGGAGAGCTTGTGGATCAGCACGGTGCCGGCAATCCCGCGCCGCTGGCCGCGCTCGACGCGGCCGCGCAGCGACACGTCGTCGGCGACGATGACCGTTTCGACCGCAATGCCCTCGGCGCGCGCGAGTTCGGCGGCGAGCCCGAAATTGAGCCGGTCGCCCGTGTAGTTCTTCACGATCAGCAGTGCGCCGTTCGGGCCGGCGCTTGCGCGGATCGCGGCGAGCACGGCGTCGGTGGACGGCGACGTGAACACTTCGCCGCAGACGGCCGCACTCAGCATCCCTTCGCCGACATAGCCGCCGTGCGCGGGCTCGTGGCCGCTGCCGCCGCCGGAGAGGATGGCGACGGGGCGCTGCGCCGGCTCGGGCAGCGGCTGGCGGACGAGCACGTGCTCGTCGCCGAGGATCGCGACATGCGGCGACTGCCGTGCGATGCCTTCCAGCATTTCTCGCACGACATCGGACGGACGATTGACAAGCTTTTTCATGGCGACGGGTTCCGGACGGGTGAACGAGGCTCGGCCGGGCCCGCACGGGCGCCGGACGGCCTTGCGTGTTGCGGAGGATCGTGCGGGCGCGCTGTCGCCGGGCACTGGCGGCCGTATGACGGACGACCGGATGCGGGAGGGGACGCGGCGCACGCTTCGCGCCACGATACATCAGGTTCGGACGTTGCTGTACGGCGTGCGGCGCGATTGCGCCGAAGTGGGGCGGCGGCGCGCTCCCATACGCGGCTACTTCATCGCCGCAATCGCCTTCGCGCGAATCAGCCGCGCGCGCAGCACGTTGCGGCTGATGCCGAGCAGCCGCGCGGCCTGGATCTGATTGCGGTGGCTGAATTCGAACGCGACACGCATCACGGTGTCCTCGATGCGTTCGAACAGGTTGCCGTGATCCTCGTCGAACAGCTCGCGCAGCGCGCGTTCGAGCGCGGCCTGCGCGCCGGCGGCCGGGCCCGGTTCCGGCTCCGCGGTGCGTACGGCGGCCGTCGGTACGCCCGGCGGCGCGAGGTGCAGGTCGGCCTCCTGCAGCGAGTCGTGGCGGCTCACGAGCAGCGCATGATGGATCACGTTTTCGAGTTCGCGGATGTTGCCGGGCCAGCCGTGTGCCTCGAGCCGGCGCTCGGCGCGCGGGTCGATGCTGCGCGGCCCGTAGCCGAGGCGGCTCCGGTAGTCGTCGAAGAAGTGGCGCGCGAGCGGCAGGATGTCGCCCGGGCGCTCGCGCAGCGTCGGCACGGCGAGCTGCACGACGTTGAGCCGGTAGAACAGGTCGCCGCGAAACTGCCCGTTCGCGACGGCCTGTTGCAGATCCACGTTGGTCGCGGCGACCACGCGCACGTCGATCGGCACGCCGGTGCGCGAACCGAGCCGCACGACCTCGCGCTCCTGCAGCACGCGCAGCAGCTTGACCTGCATCGACAGCGGCAGGTCGCCGATCTCGTCGAGAAACAGCGTGCCGCCGTTCGCGGCTTCGAACCAGCCGGGCTTCGCGCTGAACGCGCCGGTAAACGCACCCTTCTCGTGACCGAACAGTTCGCTCTCGACGAGCGTCTCGGAGAAGGCGCCGCAGTTCACCGCGATGAACGGCCCGTTGCTGCGGCGGCTGAGGCCGTGCACGTGTCGTGCGATCAGTTCCTTGCCGGTGCCGGTCTCGCCGACGATCAGCACGTTCGCGTCGCTCGGCGCGACCAGGCGAATCCGTTCGAGCAATGCGACCGAGCGCGGATCGACGAACACCTGCGCGCGGGCACGAATGGACGTCGCAAGCGCGGGCCGGTCGGGTAGCGTGAGGACAGGCGCGGCGTCGGGCCACGCATCGGAAGGGGAGCGGTTCACGAGTAGAAGCCCGGCGTCGGATAGGTGTGCTTGAGCACCCATTCGCCGATCTCGCGAATCTTGTACGCGAGCGGGTCGTGGAGCGTATGGGTGCGCAGGTTGCGCCAGTGCCGGTCGAGCCGCAGCGCGCCGTGCGTCGCGCGTGCGCCGGCGACGTCGAACATGCGCGTGCAGAGATCGAGCCCGGTGCGCGCGGCCGACACCTTGGCCGCGGCCGTGGCGAGCGCGACCTGGCCGCGCTCCGCATGCGTGAGCGCGGCATCGCGCGACCATGCGGCGTCGAGCCGGTCCGCCGCGCGGTCGGCGAGCACGCGCGCGGCTTCGAGCCCGACCCAGAATTCGCCGTACTGGCCGAGGATGTACGGATCGTCGCCGGTGCTCGCGACCTGTGCGCCGGGCCACGGCCGCGCCTCGTGCAGCGTGTAGTGCCGCGCGTCGCTGAACGCGGCTTCGGCGATGCCGAGATACACGTTCGTCAGCACGAGCTGCGCGACGAGCGGGCGCAGGCACGCGAACGGTGTCGACAGCGGGCCGGGGTCCGTCAGCAGTTCGTGATCCTCGACGCGTACTTTCTCGAACGTGACCGTGCCGCTGTCGGTCTGGCGCTGGCCGATGTTGTTCCAGTCGTCGGCGATCGAGATGCCGCTGCGCTGCGTCGGCACGGCGGCGATCAGGAACGCGCGCGTGTCGGCATCGTGCGCGGACGCGATCAGCATCTGCGAATCGAGCGCCCCCGAACAAAAGCTCTTCTGGCCGCTGAATTCGTGCCATGCGCCGCGCGAGCGGCTGACCGTGCGCGCGTCGAGCGGATTCAGCGCATTGCCCCAGAACCACTGCTGGCGCGCGGTGCGCTCGAACCACGATTCCCACTGCGCGGGCGCGCCGAACAGGCGCACGGTCGCGAGCATCAGGTGATGGAAGCCGAACACGTGCGCGAGCGAACTGTCGGCGCCCGCGAGCACGCGGACGACGTCGAGCGTCGTGCGCCAGCTCGCGTCGAGGCCGCCGTAGGCGGCCGGGATGCTCAGTGCGAGCAGGCCGCTGTCGCGCAGCTGGTCGCGCTCGGCCTTCGGCGTGCCGCCCTGCTGGTCGCGTTCGGCCGCGGTGCGTGCAAAGCCGGCTGCCAGGCGCTCGGCGGTTTGCAGCGCGTCGGGCGGGGCCGGTTCGTCGCGGGACGGCGCGACGACGCGCAGGCTTTCCGCGCGGGGCGATACGGAAATGGATGTCATGGCGATGAATGCGTCGGGTCGCTGCACGAAAACGGTCGGGCCGCATCAGGCGTTGCTGACCGGGTGCTGCGTGATCAGCAGAGTGTTCAACGTTTCGTGCAACGCGGGAAACATCGATTTCTGATAACCAATGCCGGATTGCTGCGCTGGACGCAGCCGCGCGCGGAGACGGCGCGCGGCGCAGCGATCGGTTGCACGCAAAGCGACGATGAAGCAGCCATGTCGACGCTGCTGCAAGGATGCGACGCGTCGCGCCGGCGCATGAATGCGGAAAGCGGACGCCAATGCATGCCGAAGGATGCCGTGCGCGTGGCGGAATCCGTGTCGAAGCGGAAGAACGCGCCTGCGGCACACCGCACTGCTGATCACGCAGCAGCACATCAGCAGTGCTGTTTCCCCCAGTTCATCGCGCTGTGGAATATGGTTGTGATGCCGTGGCTGGCACGCATATCAACGTGAGGCGATCGACGGGGGCGCCACGACAGGCCGTCGATCGCGATGCATTTCGTCATGCAGACGATCGTTTGTCGTCGCGATCGTCGAAATGGCACGCTCCTTGCTGACCCATGACGTGACGGGTGCGTCGGCGCCCGACTCGACAATGGGAATGCAACCGATGAGCAATGCAATCAACGTGGTCGCGATATCGGGCGGCCTGCAACGGCCGTCGCGCACGCTGGCGCTGACCGACGCGATCGTCGCGGCACTCGGCGCCGCGCTGCCGATCGACACGCGGCTGATCGAACTCGGCGAGATCGGCGGCCGGCTGGCCGGCGCGCTGACGCGCGCGCAGGTGCCGGCCGACCTCGATGCGCAGATCCGCGCGATCGAGACGGCCGATGCGCTCGTCGTCGCGAGCCCCGTGTATCGCGCGTCGTACACGGGGCTCTTCAAGCACCTGTTCGACCTCGTGCATCACGAAGCGCTGATCGACGTACCCGTGCTGCTCGCGGCCACCGGCGGCAGCGAACGTCATGCGCTCGTGATCGACCATCAGCTGCGCCCGCTGTTCAGCTTCTTCCAGGCCCGCACGCTGCCGATCGGCGTGTACGCGTCGGAAAGCGATTTCGACCAGTACCAGATCACGAACCCGGCGCTGCGCGCGCGCATCGCGCTCGCCGTCGATCGCGCGGTGCCGCAACTGCGCCCGCATGCGCTTTCCGTCGCGGCCGCATAGGCCGCCTGCGTTTTCTTTCTCGACCAGGACACACTCATGAGCCATACCGACCCTTCCGCCGACGGCGTCAAGTTCGCCTACTGGGTGCCGAACGTCAGCGGCGGCCTCGTCGTCAGCACGATCGAGCAGCGCACCGACTGGAGCCTCGAATACAACCAGCAGCTCGCGCGCACGGCCGAGGCGGCCGGCTTCGAGTACGCACTGAGCCAGATCCGCTTCACGGCCGGCTACGGCGCCGAATACCAGCACGAGTCGGTGTCGTTCAGCCAGGCGCTGCTGCATGCGACGACGACGCTCAAGGTGCTCGCCGCGATCCTGCCGGGGCCGTGGCATCCGGCCGTGGTCGCGAAGCAGCTCGCGACGATCGACCACATCTCGAACGGGCGCATCGCGATCAACGTCGTGAGCGGCTGGTTCAAGGGCGAATTCACCGCGATCGGCGAGCCGTGGCTCGAGCACGACGAACGCTATCGGCGCTCGAAGGAATTCATCCAGGCGCTGAAGGGCATCTGGACGCAGGACAACTTCACGTTCAAGGGCGATTTCTACCGTTTCAACGACTACACGCTGAGCCCGAAGCCGGTGCAGAAGCCGCATCCGGAGATTTTCCAGGGCGGCAGCTCGCGCGCGGCGCGCGACAACGCGGCGAGCGTGTCGGACTGGTACTTCACGAACGGCAATACGCCGGAGAACCTGAAGGCGCAGATCGACGACATCCGTGCGAAGGCGGCCGCGAACAACCATCGCGTGCGCATCGGCGTCAACGCGTTCGTGATCGCGCGCGATACCGAGGAAGAGGCGAAGGCCGTGCTCGACGACATCATCCGGCACGCGCACGTCGAGGCCGTGCATGCGTTCGGCGATGCGGTGAAGCAGGCCGGCAGCGCGTCGCCGGAAGGCGAGGGCAACTGGGCGAAATCGACGTTCGAGGATCTCGTGCAGTACAACGACGGCTTCCGTACGAACCTGATCGGCACGCCGCAGCAGATCGCCGAGCGGATCGTCGCGCTGAAGGCGATCGGCGTCGATCTCGTGCTCGCGGGGTTCCTGCATTTCATCGAGGAAGTCGAGTACTTCGGCAAGCGCGTGCTGCCGCTCGTGCGCGAACTCGAGGCGCAGCGGCAGGCGGTGGCCGCGTGATGCGGAGGCCGGTGTGCGGCAGGTGTTCATGCTTGCCGCGCGACGGTCGATCGAAAGGGGGAAGCCGAAGGTCTTTACGGGCCACCCCGGTTTGATGTTTCGGATATCGAAACAGGAGGCCGGCGGGTGCTTCCCGGCACCGCCGGCCGGTTCATGAGTTTTTCCGGAAATGCCATGTCTACGGAAATCATCGAAGAAAACGTGCAACCGCAAGCGGGCGCCACGCCCGTTCCCGTCATCGGCTCGGATGCCGACGCAATCGACGTCGCGAATCAGGTCGCGGCACGACTGGCCGAGCACGCCGCGTTGCGCGACCGCGAGCGGAAGCTGCCGTTCGACGAGATCGAACTGTTCTCGTCGAGCGGCCTGTGGGGCATCACCGTGCCGCGCGAATACGGCGGCGCGGAGGTGTCGAACGTGACGCTCGCGGAAGTGATCGCGATCGTTTCGCAGGCGGACCCGTCGCTCGGCCAGATTCCACAGAACCACTACTGCCTGATCGAGGACATCCGCCTCGAAGGCAGCGACGCGCAGAAGCGCTTCTTCTTCGATCTCGTGCTGAAGGGAGCACGCTATGGGAATGCGTTTTCCGAAGCGGGCGGCAAGAACGTGCTCGATATCCAGACGCGTGTGCATCGCGACGGCGACGCGTTCGTGCTGAACGGCCGCAAGTTCTATTCGACCGGCACGCTGTTCGCGCACTGGATTCCGGTACTCGCGCTCGACGAGTCGGACCAGGCCGTGCTCGCCTTCGTGCGGCAGGGTGCACCGGGGCTGACCGTCGTGGATGACTGGAGCGGCTTCGGGCAGCGCACGACCGCGAGCGGCACGGTGATCGTCGAGAACGTGCGCGTGAGCCCGTTCGAAATCTTCCACACGCAGCGTTCGTACGACCGTCCGACCTTCGCGGGCCCGTTCGCGCAGATCACGACCGCCGCGATCGACCTCGGCATCGCGCGCGCCGCGCTGCGGGACACGATCGCGTTCGTGCAGCAGCATGCGCGCCCGTGGATCGACAGCGGCGTCGAACGCGCGAGCGAGGATCCGCTGACGGTCGCGCAGATCGGCGACATCGCGTACCGCGTGCACGCGGCAGAGGCGCTGCTCGCGCGCTCGGGGCGCTTCGTCGATGCGGCGAAGCGCGAGCCGAGCGAGGAAACGGTCGCGCAGGCCGCGATCGCGGTCGGCGAGGCGAAGATCGCGACGACCGAGGTGTCGTTGCTTGCCGCGAGCAAGCTGTTCGAGCTCGGCGGCAGCAAGTCGACGCTCGCGAAATACAACTTCGACCGCCACTGGCGCAACGCGCGCGTGCATACGCTGCACGACCCGGTGCGCTGGAAGTATCACGCGATCGGCAACTACTACCTCAACGGCGTGAAGCCCGCGCGCCATTCCTGGAACTGACCGGCTCGCGCTCGCCACGCACTCCTGAGTGAGGGCCGTTCGACAGCCAGTGCATCGCCGACGTGCCCGGCGATTACGCGGTCTCGGGCGCACGCTTTCGCGCGGCCGCACCGGCCGCCGACGCAGCCGCCACCACCACCGCGCATGTCGCGCACGCGGCACCGCTTCATCCCCGACGAGGTCAATCGATGAGTCATTCAGCAAGCACCGCGCAGGCACTGCCCGCGCAGCATGCCGTGCCGCAGGCGGGCGGCCTGCGGCGCAACTACCTGAGCCTGCCCGAACTGATCGCGCAGTCGATCGGCCTCGTCGGCGTGTCGGGCGGGATCGGCGTGCTGATTCCCGCCGTATTCGCGACGGCCGGCAACGGCACGTGGCTGGCGTACCTGTTCGCGATCGTCGCGTTGCTGTTCGCGTCGTGGAGCATCTCGGTGTTCGCGCGCGATTCGGCGTCGCCGGGTGCGCTGTATGCGTACGTGTCGGCCGGCATCGGGCCGGTCTGGGGCGCGATCTGCGGCTGGTCGCTGCTGATCGCGTATGCGGTGGCCGCCGCGGGCATCCTGCAGGGGACGATCAACACGTTTCTCGTGCTGGGCCGCGAGACCGGGCTGCTCGGCAGCGCGACACCGCTCGGCGCGGTGCTCGGGCTCACGGTCGTCACGGCGTTCGCCGCGTGGTACATCGCGTTTCGCGACATCCGGCTGTCCACGCGCTTCACGCTGCTCGTCGAACTCGCGACGCTGCTGCTGATCGCCATTGTCGTGATCGGAACGATCGCGTTCGGCGGGCACCCGGTCGATCGCGCGCAACTGACGGTCGAAGGCGTGAAGCCGACCCAGCTGCAGCTCGGGATGGTGCTCGCTTTCTTCAGCTTCACCGGGTTCGAGAGTGCGACCGTGCTCGGCGCAGAAGCGCGCGACCCGTTCCGCGCGATTCCGCGCGCGGTGCTGATCAGCGTCATCGGGCCGGCGATCCTGTTCGTGATCGGCGCATACGGGATGGTGAGCGCGTTCCACGGGCAGACGCCGCCGCTCGATCAGGTCGACGGCCCGCTGGCGGTGCTCGCGCATCGACTCGGCGCCGGCTGGGTCGGCGTGCTGATCGACGCGGGGGTGGCGTTGAGTTTCTTCGCGGCGTTCTTCTCGTCGATCAATGCGGCGGCGCGGATCGTCTATACGTTCGGGCGGCAGGGCGTGCTGCATGCGTCGACGGGCCAAGCGCACGAGCGGAATGCGACGCCGCACGTCGCGGTGGCGCTGATCGCGGTGCTGGCGCTGGCCACTGCGCTGGTGTTCACCGCGCGCGGCACCGCGCTGCTCGATTCGTACGGCTATCTCAGTTCGATCGCGACGTACGGCTGGCTGCTTGCGTACGTGCTGGTGGCGATCGGTGCGCCGCTTTATCTGCGTCGCCAGCGCAGGCTGCGTGCGCGGCACGTGGCGATCAGCGTCGTCGCGGTCGTGCTGCTCGCGATTCCGCTGGCCGGCAGCGTGTATCCGGTGCCGGCGGGCGTCTATGCGTGGTTGCCTTAGAGGCCAGTTCAAAAAGGCTGCTCGATACGCCTGAAGATGTTCCAACAGACAAGCGAGCAACCGAGTTTCAGGAATGCTTCGTGAATGTCGGCACGTCGCTCGAAGCGAGTGCGTAGGCGAC
>NZ_JAAGPP010000245.1:0-8395 GCF_017104975.1 Burkholderia sp. Ac-20344 | reverse complement strand
CGTCGTCGCGACGCTCGAACGCGTCGGCGGCCGCCGCCAGCCATGCGTCGGCCGCGCGCACGGCCCCGCCGCGCGGGTTGGGCAGTGCGTCAGGGTGGGGAACGTTCGCCGGTTCGGGCCTCATGGACACGCGCGCCTGTCATCGTCAAGTCGCTCGCGCGAGCCCCGACGCGCGAGCGCCGGGACGATGCGAGGCCTGAGCGGTGTGTCCGTGGGCCAAGGGTCCGGTCAGATCTGGACCATCTCGAAGTCTTCCTTGCGGGCGCCGCATTCAGGACACGTCCAGTTGATCGGGACGTCTTCCCAGCGCGTGCCCGGGGCAATGCCCTCTTCCGGCAGCCCGGCTTCTTCGTCGTAAATCCAGCCACAAATCAGGCACATCCAGCTCTTGTATTCCATCTTAAGCCGCGTCGGGAAAGTCGGTAAATTCGGGAGCCATGATGGTACCGTGTCGGGGCCGGACTGCCTAGCAATCGCGCTGGAGTATGGCGACTACGTTGCGCTGCGCTAAAAAATCCGTCGTGCGGGCGGGATTCCGCCGCATAATGACTGAAAAGTGCGGCCTGCCGGGCAACACAGGGCCGAAAACGCCCATTTCGCCTCGCCGTCCGCATGTCCGTCGCTTTCCCGTTTTTCTCTTGCCCCATTTTTACATGTCCAGCAACGCCCCTCCGATCGTCCTCACCTTCGGCCTGTCCGATCCCACCGGCGGCTCCGGCCTCCAAGCCGATCTGATGACCCTGGCGAGCATGGGCTGTCACGGCGTGTCCGTCCTGACGGGCTACACCGTGCGCGACTCGGCCGCCTGCGACGAAGTGACCGGCCTCGATCCCGACGTGGTCGCCGCCCAGGCGCGCATGCTGCTCGAAGACATGCCGGTTGCGGCGTTCAAGATCGGCGCGGCGACGCGCGCGGAAGTCGTGAGCGCGATCGCCGAGGTCGTCGCCGACTACGACGGCGTGCCGCTCGTGCTCGCACCGGACTTCACGCTCGACGACGAGCACGTGCTCGCCGCCGACGACCTGCGCGAATCGATCGCCGACCTGCTCGCGCCGCAAACCACGCTGCTGGTCGCCGACTACGCGACGCTGATCGCGCTCGCGCAGCCGGACGGCGACGCCGAAGCGCCGAATCTCGACGCGGCCGTCTCGCACCTGCTGTCGCAGGGCTGCGAGTACATCCTGTCGTCGGAGACGGGCACGCACCGGCTCGTCAACACGCTGTACGGCGAGGAAGGCCAGCTCCGCGAGGACATGTGGGATCGCTCGCCGCACCGGCTGATGGGGATCACCGACACGCTGGGCGCGGCCATCGCGGCGCTGCTCGCGAACGGCCAGGAGCCGCCCGAAGCGGTTCGCGAGGCGCAGGAATACCTGTACCAGGCCGTGCGTGACGCGTTCCGGCCCGGCATGGGCGCGTACCTGCCCGACCGGTTCTTCTGGGCGCGCAGCAACGAGGACTCGGACACGCCGCCGGCCGTGAAGGCCGACCCGGTGCCGAGGACGTCGCACCGGCATTGAGGCGGGCGCGGTGGGGCATGCCCCGCCGTTTTGGGCGCGACATCTCCGGCCGCCCCGCACACGCATCGAAATCCGTGCGCACCATAAAAAAAGACCCGCATCGCTGCGGGTCTTTTTTTATGGCTGGAACGCGCATCGCTGCGCGCTCCGGACACCATCGACCGAAGTCGATTACATGTCCATGCCCATGCCGCCCATGCCGCCCGGCATGCCGCCCGGCATCGGTGCATCTTCCTTCGGCAGTTCGGCAACGGCTGCGTCCGTCGTCAGCAGCAGGCCTGCAACCGAAGCTGCGTTCTGCAGTGCGGTACGCGTGACCTTGGTCGGGTCGACAACACCGGCTTCGACCATGTCGACGTATTCGCCCGTTGCTGCGTTGTAGCCGTAGTTGCCCTGGCCTGCAGCAACTGCCGCCACCACGACGCTGGCTTCTTCGCCGCCGTTCGTGACGATCTGGCGCAGCGGCTCTTCCATCGCGCGCAGCACGATCTTGATGCCGGCGTTCTGGTCGGCGTTCGCGCCGGTCAGGCTGGCGATCGCGGTGCGAGCGCGGATCAGCGCAACGCCGCCACCTGCCACGATGCCTTCTTCCACAGCTGCGCGCGTTGCGTGCAGTGCGTCTTCGACACGTGCCTTCTTTTCCTTCATTTCGACTTCGGTCGCAGCGCCGACCTTGATCACTGCAACACCGCCGGCCAGCTTGGCCACGCGCTCTTGCAGCTTTTCACGGTCGTAGTCCGACGTCGCTTCTTCGATTTGCGCGCGCACTTGCTTCACGCGTGCTTCGATGTTCACGGCTTCGCCTGCGCCGTCGATGATCGTCGTGTTTTCCTTGCCCACTTCGATGCGCTTCGCCTGGCCCAGTTCTGCCAGCGTTGCCTTCTCGAGCGTCAGGCCGGTTTCTTCCGCGATCACCTGGCCGCCGGTCAGGATCGCGATGTCTTCCAGCATCGCCTTGCGACGGTCGCCGAAGCCCGGTGCCTTGACCGCAACGGTCTTCAGGATGCCGCGGATGTTGTTCACGACCAGCGTTGCGAGCGCTTCGCCTTCGATGTCTTCAGCGATGATCAGCAGCGGACGGCCAGCCTTCGCGACTTGCTCGAGCACCGGCAGCAGATCGCGGATGTTCGACACCTTCTTGTCGTGCAGCAGCACGAACGGGTTGTCGAGGACGGCGACTTGCTTTTCCGGGTTGTTGATGAAGTACGGCGACAGGTAGCCGCGGTCGAATTGCATGCCTTCGACGACGTCGAGTTCGTCGGCCAGCGACTTGCCGTCTTCGACGGTGATCACGCCTTCCTTGCCGACCTTGTCCATCGCTTCAGCGATGCGATCGCCGATCGACGTGTCGCTGTTCGCCGAGATCGAGCCGACCTGTGCGATTTCCTTGTTCGTCGTGCACGGCTTGCTGATCTTCTTCAGCTCTTCGACAGCCGCTGCGACTGCCTTGTCGATGCCGCGCTTCAGGTCCATCGGGTTCATGCCCGATGCGACGTACTTCATGCCTTCGCGAACGATCGATTGCGCGAGGACGGTTGCCGTCGTCGTGCCGTCGCCTGCGTTGTCGCTGGTCTTGGAAGCCACTTCCTTGACCATTTGCGCGCCCATGTTCTGGAGCTTGTCCTTCAGCTCGATTTCCTTCGCGACCGACACACCGTCCTTGGTGACCGTCGGGCCGCCGAAGCTGCGCTCGAGCACCACGTTGCGGCCCTTCGGACCCAGCGTGACCTTGACTGCGTTGGCGAGAATGTTCACGCCTTCGACCATCTTCGAACGGGCGGAATCGCCGAATACGACGTCTTTAGCTGCCATCTTCTAACTCCTTGAATTCTTGGGAATATGTGCCGTCGGTGGACGCTTACTTCGCGTTGACCACGGCCATGATGTCTTCTTCGCGCATGACCAGCAGTTCGTTGCCGTCGACCTTCACGGTCTGGCCTGCGTACTTGCCGAACAGGACGCGATCGCCGACCTTCACGTCGAGCGCGATCGGGGCGCCCTTGTCGTCGCGCTTGCCCGGGCCGACGGCCAGGACTTCGCCCTGGTCCGGCTTTTCAGCAGCGGCGTCGGGGATCACGATGCCCGAGGCGGTCTTGGTTTCCTGATCCAGGCGCTTGACGATCACGCGATCGTGCAAAGGACGAAGGTTCATATTCACTCCTCTCTTGACTGAGATTGAAGAACGCTTAGGGAATCTGCCCGGCTTATCGCCCGGCAGAGAATTGTTAGCACTCTCGTGCAGCGAGTGCTAATTATATGGACGGGTTTTGACAAATTCAAGAAGGGAAACCGGACGAATTTTCAAGGCGGAGACGCGGCGGAAAAAGCACGTGAAAACAACAAAAAATCCTTTCAAAACAATGCCATTACGAACGCTCCCAGCCTGACCGGCGGGCGCGCGCGGCCCGCGAATCTCATCCAGCCCCGTTTGGACACCGGGTAAGCACGGAGTTCCTGCGATCGGCGGCATCGCACGAAAAAACCTGCGCGGGCGCCGATTCCGTCCGCCGCAGCGCGTCCGCCCGCCTCCGCCGGACGACCTTCGCGTGCCTTCCCGCGGATCCATCGATCCGCATCGAATCATACATTTTCATTACGCCGGTATTTGCGGTTTGCCTCGGTACTAAACACGCGTCGTCCCCATCCGTGGGGCACGAATTGCATTCAGCGATTTATATGCGAATCATTCTCGTTTGCATGCGACTTTCGCATTTGACACGCCTACGATGCGCCGCGTTGCGTTCATCTTCATGCCTGGCCGATCGGTGCCGAACGTCCGGACAGCGACCGACAAGCAGGACTCCACACGAATTAGAACCAGGGATTTGATATGACGTTTGCATCGTTCCAGGGAGACAGCGTCCGTGCCCTGATGCGCCCCGCCGCCTGTGCGTCGTTCGCCGGCACGCCCATCGACGCACAGCGCGAAGCGCCCGGGGCCGATCTCGCGATCCAGGCGAAGCCGACCAACGCACTGACCGGCATCTGGACGCGCCAGAGCCTGCCCGATGACATGAGCGGTATCCACCCATGGCTCGGCCGGCGGCGAACGCGTTCCACGGGTGGTGGATGGCGCCGTGATGGCGTACGCGCGCTGAGCGGCGCAGCCCGTCGCTCGGCGCTTTTCCTCGCGTTCACACGCGTTCAGGCATCGGCGCAGCCCGCGTCCGACAACGGCCGGAAAGTCCGGCCATCCGTCTCGACCGCCGCGCCCAGCAGCCGCGCGAGCCCCTTCGCGCCTTCGCGCATCACCACGTCGTGATTCCATCGGAACAGCGGGCGACCGAGCGGCTCCAGCCGGTTCATCCAGCGCACGTGCGTGCGGATGTGCCAGTCGTAGCGCACGATCGTGCGCGCGCCGTCGGCGATGAACGACCAGCATCCGTCGCCTTCGATCGCGCCGCTCGCGCGCCCTTCGAGCGCATGCGGCGGCTCGACGCGTCGCACGCGCATGTCGAAGGTCAGCCGGTACGGCAGCGCCCCTTTCCACGTGTACCGGTGCAGCGCGCCGACGCCGCGCGCATCGCCCGGCTCGATCTCGACGGTGCTCACGGCGCCTTTCCACCAGCCGGGCCAGCGGTCGACCTGGTAGATCGCGTCCCACACCACCGCGAGCGGCGCGTCCACGCGCCAGGTCGTCGAGAACCGGTATTCCGCCATGCAGCCTCCGGCATGCCCGTCAGGGGCATGAGTCAGCGCACCGCTCAGGGCGCGAAGAAGCGTTCGGGAAACGCGACGTCGATCTCGACATCGTCGAGCGTCACGGTTTCGAGCGGCACGTCGTCACCGTCCGCGAAGCTGACGACCTTCAGTGGAAAACCGTCCCGGGTATCCAGCCACAGCCGGTAGCGATGCACGCCGTCGACCGCGTGCGCGGGCGCGCCCGTGACCGACACGCGCAGTGCGGTCCGGCCGCCGACGGCCTCCTCGCCTTCGGTCACCGTCGCGCCGCCTTCCTGCAGTGCATGGACGTTGCGCAGCAGTTCGCCGACGTCCGACCGGTCGACCCGGTGGCCGCTGCGGTCGCGCACGAGCGGATTGGACGGCGCCAGCGTCAGCGCAGGCGGCGCATGCGCGCCGAACGGGCGCAGCCGCACCTTGCCGTCGCCGGGATCGTAGGCGAGCACCGCACCGTGATGCGGCGACACGAAATCCATCCGGACGAAGCCCGGCTTCAGGTACGCGTAGCGGATTTCCGTCCGTTCGCCGCTGCGCGCCGACGAGCGGATCGTCGCGCGGTACGAGCGGACGTGGTCGAAGTGCGCCTGCGCGACGGTCACGGGATCGGCGGTCATGCTCGCTCCTATCAGGCTCGCGGCCAGCAACGCGGCAATCACGGCGCCGCCTCGACATCGAGCACGCCTTCCATCCCGCGCTCGCGATGGCTCCTGAAAAACAGCAGCCGATGCGTGCAATAGTAGGCGAACCGGCCCGGCTGCGCCGGCGTGAAGCGAAACGTCTTCGGTGTCGTGCCGAGCTCGGTGTGCACTGCAATGCCGGCCTGCGGCGCATCGATTTCGAAGCTGTGCGGCACCACGCCGGATTCCGCCGACACGGTCAGCTCCACCGGTACGTGCGCCCGCACGATCACGTGTTTCGGCCGGAAGAAATAGCTGCCGCCGACGATCGCCACCCGCTGCACGCCGTCCGCGTCGACGGGCACGCGCACCGGCGCGTCGCCATCCGCGCGTACCCGCGCGGCGCCCGTGGCGAGCGCCGCCAGCACCGGTATCAACACGAGCCCCTTCGTCATCGTCGTCTTCATCGCCTGCTCCGTGCCGGCGGCGCGCACGTCATCCCTTCCACGCGTCGGTCGGGCCGCCGAGCGCGCCGCACACGTCGATCGCGATCTCGCGCAGGCGCCGTTCGTCGCCGCGACCGGACAGCGCATAGCCGATGCCGCGATCCGACCAGAAATACGTGTAGCGGCCATCGCTCGACATCGCCTGCGGCGCAAGACGGCGCGCGTCGTACGCTGTCATGTACAGCGTCACGCGCTCGCCGTCCGCGCGCTGGTACATGAGCTGCGCGGCCGGCCTTGCGTCACCGGGCAGCAACCGGCCGCCCAGCAGCGTATAGCCGTATTCGTCGAGCGACGGCGCATGCACGGGCCGCCCGAGACGCGTGGACAGCCACGCGACGAGACGCTCAGGATCGCCCGCGCCGACCTCGACCGGATGCTCGCGCTCGGCCGCGTACACCGCATACGCGACATCCGCGCGCGCGGCGAACCCCGGTTCGCGGTCGAACGCCGTCCAGCCCACATGCAATGCGATGCCGATCAGCAGCCCGGCCGCGAGCCCCGCGAACGCATACGCGACACTGCGCCGGCGCGGCGCGCGGCGCTGCACGAACAGCGCGGGCGCGGCGCCCGGCAGCGGAAACAGCGCCTGCAGCGCGTCGCGCTGTGCGCGGTAATGCGCGAACCGTTCGGCTTCCTCCGGATCGGACTGCAGGCGCTCGAGCATCTCGCGCCGCTCGTGCCCGGACAACTCGCCGTCCAGCAGTGCGGACAGCAGTTGCGCCGACGCATCGTCGTCCCGCTCGCTGGAAGGCTTGTGCGATTCGTCCATCATGGCTTCCCGATCACCCGTAACGCGGCCGAGCCGTGCGTCGACGGCTCGTCCGACAGCAGTGCGCGCATCTGCCCGCGCGCCCGCGCGAGCCGCGACATCACCGTTCCCACCGGCACGCCGAGCACCTGCGCGGCGTCGCGATAGCTCAACTCCTCCAGCGCGACCAGCAGCAGCACCTCGCGCTGCTCGACGGGCAGCCGGTACAGCGCGCGCTGCACGTCGCGCAGCACCAGCCCGCCGATTTCGCCGGCCGGCGCGGCCATCGTCTGCCACGGCGCCGTCGCGTCGTCGACCGCGATCTCGCGCCGCGCGCGCAACTGGTCGATGAAGTGGTGCCGCAGCAGCGTCAGCAGCCACGCGCGCAGGTTGCCGCTATCGCGCGGCGGGCGGTTCAGCGCACGCTCGAGGGTGTCCTGCACGAGATCGTCCGCCCAGGCCCGGTCGCCCGTCAGCGCGCGCGCATAGCGCGTGAGATGCGGCAGCCACACCAGCAGATCCGATTCGTAGCTCATCAGGATGCCTCGCGCGCCGCCGCGCCGTCACGGACGCGCGACGTGCCACATGCCGCCGATCCCGTCGCCGCCGGCGTCGCCGGCCTTGCGATCCATCTTCCAGCGATACAGCGGGCGCCCGCGGTACGCCCATTGCTTCTTGCCGTCGTCGCGCGCGACGAGGCTCAATGCGCCCGAAGCCTTGTCGTATGCGTCGGCGAGCGCAGGTGGCCAGTTGGCCGCGCACGCGCTGTCGCACGCGCTCTTGCCGGGCGCGTCGCGATCGAACACGTACAGCGTCATATGATCTTCGTCGACCAGTTTCCCGTCGGCGGCCCGTGGCGGTTCCGCGGCCGCCGGCCGCACGATCGCCGCCATCAGCGCGGCGGTGAATAGCATCCGTTTCATTCCCGTTCTCCTTGGCGTGGCATCGCGGCGACACGGTGCTGCCGGACGGGACGATCGGCTTCGTCGCAACCATTATCCCGCCGGGCGGCCGTGCCGTGGCTCGGTATGTAAACGGACGGCGGCGGCCGGTTATTCCATGCCGCGCGGCGACGATCGACGGTCATTCATGCGACGAAACCGGGCGGAAAACCTAAAAGACAACGCGGCATGACATCGCTGTCATGCCGCGTTGCGCGAGCCGTTGCGCACGGCGGCCGATCCGGCGCCGCCGTGCGAGGCCGGCCGGTTACTTCGGCAGTGCCCCCGTCAGCGACTGGAGCAGCGACGACACCGGTGCGAGCGGGTTGCCCGGCGCGCTGTTGCCCGAATGCGGCGTGACCGACAGGCCCGGCGCAGAGCA
>NZ_JAAGPP010000244.1:0-8098 GCF_017104975.1 Burkholderia sp. Ac-20344 | reverse complement strand
TCGATCGGCAGCCACGCGCCGACCGGCGCCGCGCCTTCCGGCATCGCGTAACCGAGAAAGAGCCGCGCGAGCGCATCGGAGAACGTATGGCGCGGCGACGGCACGGCCGCGTCGTCGCTCGCGAGCGGCGACAGCCCGCGCCGCGCGCCGGCGGCCGCGAGCCAGGTCTGCACCGTCTCCAGCGCGGCCGCATCGATGCCGTAACGCGCCGCCACCGCGTCGACGCGCAGCCATTCGACCAGCTCGGGCGCGCCGACCTGCCGTTCCGGCAACGCGAGCCAGTCGAGCAGCACGCGTGCGACCGGGTTCGCCTGCGACGGCGGCAGGCCGGTGATCCGGTAAGGCACACGCGCGCCGCCGGCGCCGGCCGTGCCGAACACGGCGTCGATCAGCGGCCCGGCCGCCGCAAGATCGGCCACCGCGACGAGCACGTCGGACGGCTGCAGGCTCGCGTCGGCGTCGAACCACGCGAGCAGCCGGTCGTGCAGCACCTCGAGCTGGCGCGCGAGGCTGTGGCACACGTGCACCTCGATCCCGCGCTCGGCTGGTGCGTCGCCGATTTCGGCCTCCGGCTGCAGTTCGAGGATCGCGTTCTGCACGCGCGCGAGCCACGTCGGCGCGGGATTCTCGACGAAACGCGACGCATCGCCCGACGCGGCGCTTTCGGTCAGCTCGTGCAGCATGTGCAGCTGCGCCTGGGTCTGCCGGCCCCATTCGGCGAGCAGCGGATGGCCGACTTCCTGGTAGTCGAGCCGCCCGGCCGCATCGAGCGCCTCGGCATGCGCGGCGGTCACGATGTCGAACCAGAATTCGCGGCACGGGTTCAGCGCATAGACGCGCACGTCGATCCAGCGCGACAGCTCGCGCAGCAATGCGACATGCAGCGGCGGCATCGTCGGCAGCGCGAACACGCTGACCGATTCGGGCCAATCGAGACGCGAGATGGCATCGAGATCGAAATGACGCGCCTCGACGAGGAAGCGGTGCGCCGGCGGCGTGCCGCTGTCGCTCAGCTCGGCGAGCAGCGCGCGCCACAGCGCGGCCTGCCAGCGCTCGTCGTCGCGCGCGGCGTCGCTGATCCCGCGCGGCGCGCCGTCGCCCGCGAGCACGGACTCGCCGGCCTGCCATGCGGCCAGCCATTCGGGGCGATAGGTCAAGTAGTGATCGAGCACGGCCGCGACGCGGTGCGCGAGCTCGTAGCGCATTGCATCGTCGGATGCGGACAGATACGCGGCGAGCCGCGGGGACGCGAGCCACGGCGCACCGTCGGACGCCTGCGCAAACAGCCGGTAGCAGCGCCACACGAGGCGGTCGGGTGCGAACGGCGAACGCGCGGGCACCGTCAGCACGCGGCCGATCTGCGCCCACAGCCATTGCGCGAGATACGTGAACTCGACGTTCGCGCATACGCCGTTGCGTGCGGCGATGTCGAGCTCGAGACGGCGGCGCAGCGCCGCGCTCGGCACGATGACCTGTTGCGGCGCCCACGGGCCATTGCGGGCCGGGAACGCGGCCAGATCCTCGAGCAGCGCGTCGGCCAGCGTTTCGTGACGGTTCGAATAGAAGAGATGGAGCATGAAGCAGGCGTCGGAACCTCGCGCCGGCCGGGCCGGGCGAACAGGATCACCAAGGATAGCAAATGGACCGCCGCCGCGGACCTCGTCCGGAAAGCCAGGTTTTGCGGACCGCGAAATACGATAGACTCGTCGCCAGTCAAGATGCCGCCCCCGGGCGTCTTCGTCTGCCATTCAACCCATCGATGCGCTATTCGGTCGAAATCAGAAAGTTTTTCTACAGCCAGTACTTTTTCGGCGGCCTGCGGATCGCGGTCGGCGTCTCGCTGCCGGCCGTGTTGTGCCTGATCGTGTTTCACAACCGGGAACTCGGCTTCACGATCTCGACGGGCGCGCTCGGCGCATGCGTCGTCGACATGCCGGGCCCGCTCAAGTACAAGCACAACGAAATGCTCGCCTGCAGCGTGATCGGTTTTCTGGCCGCGCTCGCAACCGGCCTCGCGACACCGAACATCTTTATGCTGTGGCTCACCATCGTGCCGCTCACGTTCGTGCTGTCGCTGATCGTCGTCTACGGCAACCGCTGGCCGCAGATCAGCTTCGCGACGCTGTTCATGATGGTGATGACGCTCGAGGAGAAATTCACGCCGCTGCAGGCGTTCGTCAACGCCGGCTGGATTCTCGCGGGCGGCCTCTGGTACACGTACTGGGCCACGCTCGTGTCGCGATGGCAGGCGCGCCGGATCGAGCAGCAGGCGCTCGCCGAGAGCCTGTTCGCCTGCGCCGACTACCTGCTCGCACGCGCGCAGTTCTACGATCTCGATGCCGATCTCGACGAGTGCTACCGCAACCTCGTCGCCAAGCAGATCACGGCGGTCGAAACGCAGGAAACCGCGCGCGACATCGTGCTGCGCAACCTGCCGAAGCTGCGCCGCGGCAAGCTCGACCCCGGCCGCACGACGATGTACAACCTGTTCATCAACAGCGTCGACCTGCACGAACTGTTCGTCGGCGCGCACACCGATTACCCGCTGGTGCGCAACACGTTCGGCGGCTCCGATCTGATCATTTTCTATCGCGACCTGATCGGCAAGGCGGCCGCCGATCTCGAGGAGATCGGCCTCGCGGTGCTCGAGAACCGCGCACCGCATTCGCGCATCAGCGTGAAGGCCGAACTGCGCGCGATCGAGTACGAGATCGAGCTGATGCGCAAGAAGAACTTCCCGGCCTCCAACGCGGAAGCGTACGCGGCCGTGCTCGCCACGTTCCGGCGCATCTGGAGCGCGACGCGCCTGATCGACCGGATGCGCCGCAACCTGTCGGGCCACGCCGATCCGCAGCAAACCGAACTGAAGATCGACAAGGCGCTCACGCGCTTCCTGCAGCGCCGCCGGATGTCGCCGCTGCTGATCTTCTCGAACCTGAACATGCGCTCGCCGAGCTTCCGCCACGCGCTGCGCGTGACGATCGCGGTGGCGGTCGCGTTCTGGCTCGGCCGGCTGCTGCCGCTCACGAACGCGTACTGGATCGTGATGACGACCATCATCATCCTGAAACCCGGCTACTCCCTCACCAAGCAGCGCAACGCGCAGCGGATCATCGGCACGCTGATCGGCTGCGCGGCGAGTATCGCGCTGATCTACACGGTGAAGGAGCCGCACCTGCTGATCGCGGTCATGTTCGCGTCGATGGTGATGAGCTACAGCCTGCTGCTGTTCAACTACGCGGCGAGCGTCGTGTTCACGTCGTCGTACGTGCTGCTGATGTTCCACCTGCTCGCGCCGGGCAGCATGCGGATCATCGGCGAGCGCGCGATCGACACGGTGGTCGGCTGCATGATCGCGATCGCCGCGAGCCGGCTGTTCCCGTACTGGGAATACCGGCTGATGGGCAAGCAGGTTGCCGACATGCTCACCGCCACCCGCAAGTATTTCGAGGCCGTGTGGCGCGCCGGGCGCGGCGCGTCGCCGCCGCCGGTACCGGCCGCCGACGGCGCGGCCGTCGTGCCGGTCATCGCAGCGGCCATCGAGACGCCGGCCACGACCCTCGACGACGACTACCGCTACCGCCTCGCGCGCAAGGACGTGCACATCGCGTTCGCGAATCTCGGGCAGGCGTTCCAGCGGATGATGATCGAGCCGAAGGCACACCAGCGCTTCGTGCCCGAACTGAACGACCTGCTCGTGCAGACGCACGTGCTCGGCGCGCAGATCACGGCCGCCGCGCCGCTGATCCGCACGGCCTGCGCGGCCGACGGCAGCATCCTCCACGACGACGCGCTGCATCGCGGCCTCGCCGCGGTGCTCGACAATCTCGAGAAGGCCGAGGCCGGCGAGCCGCCGCCCGCCGATCAGCTCGACGCGTCGAAGCAGATCACGCGCGACCTCGACACGATGGTCGTGTCCGCGGAGAAATCCGATGCGGTGGGTGCCGAGCTCACGCACGACCTGAAGGTGCTCGCGCACCAATGCAAGCAGATGCTCGCGTCGTCGCTGCTGATCCGCAAGGATGCGAGCGTGATCCGCCTGCCTGCCTGACCGCGGCTTTACCCCCGCCGGTGGCCGGCCCGCGCATGCCGCGGGTCGGCCCCGGCGCTCCCCGATTCAGCGATCCCCGCGAAGCATGACCCGCCCGTTCCACGCGGCCTGCGCCCGCGATGCGCGACCGCCCGCCCCCCTATTGCGCCCGTCGCGCCAGTCAGGGAATACCCGATTCCGGTCAGCCGGCCCGCCTTGTTATCATTTGTTCACATTTAAGTTGTATAGACAACTTGAGCCAATCGGACGGGCCCCGCGCGCCCGGTCCGTCGCATAACGATATCGGAGACACGATGAAAAACTTGCAGCGCCACCTGAGCGCGCGGCACATCCGCTTTCTCGCGCTGGGATCGGCGATCGGCACGGGCCTGTTCTACGGTTCGGCGTCCGCGATCCAGCTCGCGGGCCCGGCCGTGATCCTGGCGTACATCCTCGGCGGCGCGGCCGTCTACATGGTGATGCGCGCGCTCGGCGAAATGGCCGTTCGCGACCCCGTCGCCGGCTCGTTCGGCCACTACGCGACCGAGAACCTCGGCCCGTTCGCCGGATTCGTCACCGGCTGGACCTACACGCTCGAAATGGTGATCGTCGCGATTGCCGACATCACCGCGTTCGGCATCTACATGGGCTTCTGGTTTCCGGATGTCCCGCAATGGATCTGGGTGCTCGGCGTCGTCGCGATCATCTGCGGGCTGAACCTGTGCCACGTGAAGGTGTTCGGCGAGCTCGAGTTCTGGCTGTCGATCATCAAGGTCGGCGCGATCGTCGCGATGATCGGCGGCGGCGTCGCGATCCTGCTGACCGGCATGCACGTCGGCCACTCGGCCGACGTGCCGACGTTCGCGAACCTGTGGAATCACGGCGGCTTCCTGCCGAACGGCGTCGGCGGACTGATCGCGTCGCTGTCGGTCGTGATCTTCGCGTACGGCGGGATCGAGGTGATCGGGATGAGCGCCGGCGAGGCCAAGGATCCGGAGCGCGTGATTCCGCGCGCGATCAACGCGGTGCCCGCGCGCATCCTGCTGTTCTACGTGCTGACGATGGTCGTGCTGATGTCGATCAGCCCGTGGACGGGCGTCGGCAGCGACGGTAGCCCGTTCGTGCAGATCTTCTCGGCGCTCGGCGTGAAGTCGGCCGCGACGATCCTCAACCTGGTCGTGATCAGCGCGGCGATCTCCGCGATCAACAGCGACATCTTCGGCGCGGGCCGGATGATGTTCGGGATGGCGCGCCAGGGCCAGGCACCGCGCGTGCTGATGACGACGTCGCGGCACGGCGTGCCGTGGGTCACGGTGCTCGTGATGGCGGTCGCGCTGCTCGCCGGCGTGCTGCTCAACTACCTGATGCCGAAGGACGTGTTCCTGATGGTCGCGGCGATCGCGACGTTCGCGACCGTGTGGGTATGGCTGATGATCCTGCTGTCGCAGGTCGCGATGCGCCGCCGGCTGTCGAGCGCCGAAGTCGCGGCGCTGAAGTTCAAGGTGCCGTTGTGGCCGATTGCGCCGGCACTGACGATCGCGTTCATGGGCTTCGTGATCGTGATGCTCGGCTGGTTCGAGGACACGCGCGTCGCGCTGTATGTCGGCGCGGCCTGGCTCGCGCTGCTCGCGGTCGTGTTCTACGCACGAATCCGCCCGAAGTTCGCCCCTGCGTCACGTTGACGCACGGCTGACCTGCATACGCGGCGCGCCGGTTCCGGCGCCCGCTTCCCTCCCGGCTCCGCGCGGCATCTGCCGCGCCAAAAACCGGGGGCTCACCCTTCCCCCATCCACCCCACGTGCGCGGCCCGCCGGGCCGCGCATCGGCACGTCAGTGCGACGCCGCGCCCGCGGCCTCGGCCGGATGGGCCTCGTCGTACGCGTGCTTCTGCGAAACCGCGTTGTACAGGATCGTCCCGATCACGAGCAGCACGGCCACGACGATCAGGATGCTCACGTTGCGGACAGGATTCTTCTTGCGCTGATCGTTCATGGTCGGTGCGTCTCGTCAAATTCATCGAAGCGGGCATTCTACGCGCTTGCGCTCCTGCTGCGACGCCCCGTTTCCGATCCCCTTCCCCATCCTCCCCCCTGCTCGCCGCAAGCTTTCATTTGATAATCGTTCCCATTTCGATCTAGAATCTCGAGTCTTTCATTCTGTAATGTTTCGGGTCGCTCGGGCGGCAGGCGCGCCCCGGAACGCTCCCTTCGTCCACCTGCCCCTTCCGGAGTCTTCATGTCGAATCCGCGCACCCGCCTGCTGCCGCTCGCCGGCGCCCTCGCCCTTGCCGCCGCCGCATTCGCGCCGCTGGCCCACGCGGCCGAGGAAGTCAGCCTGTACACCACCCGCGAACCGAAGCTGATCCAGCCGCTCATCGACGCGTTCACGAAGCAGAGCGGCGTCAAGGTCAACACGGTGTTCGTGAAGGACGGCCTGCTCGAGCGTGTGAAGGCGGAAGGCGCGCAGTCGCCGGCCGACGTGCTGATGACGGTCGACGTCGGCAACCTGCTCGATCTCGTCGACGGCGGGCTCACGCAGCCGGTGCGCTCGAAGGCGCTCGACGACGCGATTCCCGCGAACCTGCGCGGCGCGAACGGCGACTGGTACGCGCTGTCGCTGCGCGACCGCGTGCTGTACGTCGAGAAGGACCTGAAGGTCGATGCGTTCCGCTACGAGGATCTCGCCGATCCGAAATGGAAGGGCAAGGTCTGCATCCGCTCGGGCCAGCATCCGTACAACACGGCGCTCGTCGCGGCGATGATCGCGCACGACGGCGAAGCGGCGACCGAAAAGTGGCTGCGCGGCGTAAAAGCGAACCTCGCGCGCAAGGCGACGGGCGGCGACCGCGACGTCGCGCGCGACATCCTCGGCGGCATCTGCGACGTCGGCCTCGCGAATGCCTACTACGTCGGTCACATGAAGAATGCCGAGCCTGGCAGCGATGCGCGCAAGTGGGGCGACGCGATCAAGGTCGTGCGGCCGACGTTCGCGAACGCGAAGAGTGGCGGCACGCACGTCAACATCAGCGGTGCGACGGTCGCGAAGCATGCGCCGCACAAGGCCAACGCGGTGAAGCTGCTCGAATACCTCGTGTCGCCGGAAGCGCAGGCACTGTATGCGCAGGCGAACTACGAATACCCGGTGCGCGCGAACGTGACGCTCGACCCGGTGATCGCCAGCTTCGGCACACTGAAGATCGACCCGCTGCCGCTGGCGGACATTGCGAAGCATCGCAAGCAGGCGAGCCAGCTCGTCGACAAGGTCGGTTTTGACAACTGACGCAACAACCGCCAGCGCGCGCCGCCCGCCATGCCGGCCGCGCCTGCTGCCACGCACGGGCAGCCTGTGGCTGCTCGCGGCGCTGGCGATCGCCGCGGCGGTCGCGGCGCCGCTTGCGGTGCTCGTGGCCGCCGCGTTCGACGCCGATCTCGCGCATTGGCGGCATCTCGCCGAATTCGTGCTGCCGCAGGCGCTCGTCAATACGCTGCTGCTGCTCGCGGGCGTCGGCGCGATCGTGTCGGTCGTCGGCACCGGCTGCGCATGGCTCGTCACCGCGTACGACTTTCCCGGCCGCCGGATGCTGACGTGGGCGCTGCTGCTGCCGCTCGCGGTTCCTACCTACATCGTCGCGTTCGCGTATCTCGACCTGCTGCACCCGATCGGCCCCGTCCAGGGTGCGGTCCGCTGGCTGCTCGGCTTCGACAGCCCGCGGCAGTTCCGCCTGCCCGACCTGCGCTCGCTGCCCGGCGCGATCTTCGTGCTCGGCTTCGTGCTGTATCCGTATGTGTACCTGAGCACGCGCGCGATGTTCGTCACGCAGTCCGCGAGCCTGCTCGAAGCCGCGCGCACGCTCGGCGCGGGACGCATCGCCACGTTCTGGCGCGTCGTCGTGCCGCTCGCGCGGCCTGCGATCGCGGTCGGCGTGAGCCTCGCGCTGCTCGAAACGCTGAACGATATCGGCGCGTCGGAATTCCTCGGCGTGCAGACGCTGACCGTATCCGTCTACACGACATGGATCACCCGCTCCGATCTCGCCGGCGCCGCGCAGATCGCACTCGCGATGCTCGA
>NZ_JAAGPP010000243.1:0-237 GCF_017104975.1 Burkholderia sp. Ac-20344 | reverse complement strand
AAAAAAAAAAAAAAAAAAAACCCGAATAAGGCTCATAACCTAAGACAAAAGATGACAAAAAAACAAGAAAAATGAAACTAAATGTGCAGTGACCACAAATCAAAAATAACTTAATAATAATAGTGACGTAGCACGAGAGAACAGTTGTGATCGCGTGATTGATCCGATACAACAAAATTGGACTACAGATAAAATGTAGCTATAATCACACTATATGACAGTATAATCAACATACAT